>NZ_JAELTK010000108.1:0-16536 GCF_016428765.1 Delftia sp. ASV31 | reverse complement strand
GTACACGGGCATCGTGCGCGTGAACCTGATCGGCACCTTCAACACGCTGCGCCTGGCCGCCGCCAGCATGGCGCGCAACGAGCCCGAGCAAGGCGAGCGCGGCGCCTGCGTGCTCACGGCCTCGGTGGCGGGCTACGAGGGGCAGATCGGCCAGATTCCCTATGCCTCGGCCAAGGCCGGCATCATCGGCATGACCATCGTCGCCGCGCGCGACCTGGCCACGCGCATGATCCGCGTGTGCACCATTGCGCCGGGCCTGTTCGACACGCCCATCCTGGCCAAGCTGCCCGACAACATCCGCCAGTCGCTGGCCGCCTCCGTGCCCAACCCCGCACGCCTGGGCCACCCGTCCGAGTACGCGATGACCGCGCTGCACATTCTTGAAAATCCCATGCTCAATGGCGAAACCATCCGCCTCGATGGAGCCATCCGCATGAGTCCTCGCTGAGCGCTTTCCGCGCCTCGCAAAACCCAAGGCGCACAGAGGAGACACCATGTTCAAACGCCTCACGCTGGCCGCTGCCGCCTGGCTGTGCGCCACGGCAGCCATTGCAGCCGACGCCTGGCCCACGCGGCCCATCACCCTGGTCGTGCCGGGCGCGGCCGGGGGCTCCACCGACATTCCCGCGCGGCTGCTGACGCTCAAGCTGGGCGAGCGGCTGGGCCAGCCCGTCATCGTGGACAACAAGCCGGGCGCGGGCGGCTCCATCGGTGCCAGCCAGGTGGCACGCGCGCAGCCGGACGGCTATACGGTGCTGGTGGGCAACACGGGCTCCAACGCCATCAACTACACGGCCTACAAGAAGCTGCCCTACAGGCCCGAGGACTTCGTGGCGCTGACGGACATGATCTCGTTTTCCAACGTGCTGGTCGTGCCGCAGGCATCGCCGGTGCGCTCGCTGGACGATCTGCTCAAGGCCGCGCGGCAGGCGCCGGGCAAGCTGTCGTTCTCCTCGGCCGGCGTGGGCCAGACCACGCACCTCATGGGCGAACTGCTGCGCGAGCGCACGGGCGTGGACGTGGTGCATGTGCCCTACCGTGGCTCGGCACCGGCCACGGCGGCCATCGTCTCGGGAGAGACGCAGTTCATGTTCGACAACCTCACGGCCTCGCTGGTGCATATCAAGGCCGGCAAGCTGCATCCCATCGCCGTGACGGGCGCGCAGCGCGAGCCCGAGCTGCCCAACGTGCCCACCATCACCGAGCTGGGCCTGCAGGACTTCGACAAGGTGGGTTGGATGGGCTTTTTCCTGCCCGCGCAGACGCCGCCCGCCGTGGTGCGCAAGCTCACCGACGGCCTTGTCGCCGTGCTCCGGGACCCCGAGGTGGCGCGCCGCTACCGCGAGCTCGGCGGCCGCCCCGGCGGCATGCCTCAGGCGCAGTTCACCCAGCTGGTGGACAACGACCGCAAGAGCTGGGGCGCGCTGATCACCAGCCGCCAGCTGCAACTCGACTGAACCGATTTCGACGGAGACGCCATGAAGGTGCTGGACAGCGTGCGCGTGCTGGAGATTGGCGGCATCGGCCCGGGGCCGTTTTGCGCCATGCATCTGGCGGACCTGGGGGCCGATGTGGTGTCCATCGTGCGGCCCGAGGCGGAACCCACCGCCACCTCAGCCACCTCAACCGCCTCCGCGCTGTCGCGCGGCAAGCGCTCGGTGTTCGCCGATCTCAAGTCGCCCGAAGGGCGTGACCTGGTGCTCGCCCTGGTGCGCGATGCCGATGCGCTGATCGAAGGCATGCGGCCCGGCGCCATGGAGCGCCTGGGCCTGGGGCCCGAGGCCTGCCAGGCCCTCAACCCGCGCCTGGTCTATGGCCGCATGACGGGCTGGGGCCAGGACGGCCCGCTGGCCCAGGCAGCCGGCCACGACAACAACTATGCGGCCGTCTCGGGCGCGCTGTGGGGGTGCGCGCCGGCCGATGCCCGGCCGGTCTCGCCGTTTGCCACGCTGGGCGACATCGGCGGCGGCGCCATGTACCTGATGACGGGGCTGCTGGCCGGCATCGTGCAGGCGCGCGCCACGGGGCGCGGCACCGTGGTGGATGCAGCCATCGTCGATGGTGCGGCGCACATGCTCAACCTCATGCTGCATGCGCGCCAGCGCGGGCTGGTGGCCGACGAGCGCGGCCACAGCATCCATGACAGTGCGCCGTTCTACGAAACCTATGCCTGTGCCGATGGCGGCTTCATCACCGTGGGCGCCATCGAGCCGCAGTTCCACGCCCTGCTGCTGGACAGGCTGGGCCTGGCCGATGCCGCAGCGTTCCAGGGCCCGCAGTGGGACCGCGCCGCCTGGCCGGCGCGGCGCGCGCAGCTGCAGACGCTGTTCGCCTCCCGGCCCCGCGCGCACTGGCAGCAATTGCTGGAGGGCAGCGATGCCTGCTTCGGCGCCGTGCTCAGTCCCGTGGAAGCAGCCCGCCACCCGCACCTGCAGGCGCGCGGCGTCTACCTGCAGCCCGAAGGCGGCGCCCTGCAGGCCAGCCCCGCGCCGCGCTTTGATGGCCAGGCCTATGCGCCGGGTCCTGCGAATGCCGCAGGCTCCGACACCGCCAGCGTGCTGGAGAAGGTGGGCGCAGGCCGCGCGCAGGAAGTCTGGCGCAGCGCGCGCTGATTCACGAGAGGCTGGAGGCGCCCAGCATGCCCTCGACCAGGCGCACCAGCGTGATCAGGCGCGGCCCGGCATCGCTTTCCAGCGCGCGGCTTTGCGGGCTGTAGATGGGCAGGGAGACCGAGAACACCCAGTACTCGCCGTCCTTGGCCGTGGACATGGGCACGGCAATGGACTGGATCTCGCGGTGCAGGTCGCCGTGGCTGCGGCAAAAGCCGTGCTCGGCCAGGTCGCGCCGCGCATCGTCGAGCCGCTCGCGCAGTTGCTGGGCGCGTGCGGGATCGTCGGCCTGCAGTTCGGCGATGAAGGCCTCGCGCTCGGTCTCGGGAAGGCTCAGCAGGTAGGCGCGGCCCGTGGCGGTGCGCGACAGCGAGATGTGCACGCCGATCTCGGGCAGGAAGACCTTGTTGGTCAGGCCGTTGGCCAACTCCACCAGGCACAGCTGGCGGCCGTGGCCGACGGCCAGCTGGATCTGGCCTTCCAGATGGTTGGCCAGCTCCTGCATGTGCGGCCGCGCGAACTGGCGCATGTGCATGCGCGCCAGCACGGGCGAGGACAGGTTCAGCAGCCCCACGCCCGGCACGTACTTGGACAGGCGGTCCGAGTAGCGCATCAGGTTCAGTTCGCACAGGGTGTCGATCAGGCGGAACAGCGTGGGCTTGGGCAGGCCCGTCATGTCCATCAGTTCACGGGCGCTGAGTTCCTGGTGCTTGTTGGAAAAGCACTGGAGCACGGAGATGCCGCGCACCAGGGCGGCCACCAGCTTGCCACTGTCTTCTGTGTTCATGAATGGTTTTCGGCACTGCTAAAGATGAAACGATTGTCTCAATTTTCCGGCTGCCAAGCGGCAAATCCACCGGCCTTGCCGCAGTGCAAACCCTGGCGCCCCTGCCGTCCGGCGCAAGCGGCAAGTCCTGGCACGGCACAATCGCCGCATCCGGCTGGCGTTGCGCGCCAGCCACTCACTTTCCAGAGCCTGCCGTGTCCGAACCGTCCTCCGCCGTCCCGCCTACCGAGCCGCCAGACTACGACGCCTTTTTGCGCGCCCATGTGCTGAGCCAGCCCCTGAGCATCCAGCGCTATGACCGGGAAGACGAAACCATCTGGGTCAAGCGCGCGGGCGCCAGCAACCCGGCATGGCGCTATCGCGCGCTGGCCCTGCTCGCCTTGTGCCTGCGCCTGCCCGTGCTGCGGCCCGTGCCCAACCCCGGCGGCCACGAAGCCATCCGCACCGAGGTACGCCGCCTGCGCCAGCTCGCGCAGCGCGGCCTGCGCGTGCCTGCCGTGCTGGCCGAGTGCGAGGACGGCTTTGTCATGCGCCACCTGGGCAGCCCCGGCGTGGAGGCACCCTCGCTGGGCAATGCCATGGAAGCCGCCCTGCCCCGGGGGGATGGCAGCACGCTGGCGCTGTGGCTGCAAGGCCTGCAGACGCTGCAGCAGGTGCATGGCAGCGGCGACTGCCTGAGCCAGGCCTTTGCGCGCAACATGGTCTGCTGTGCCGATGGCGTGATCGGCTTCATCGACTTCGAGGACGACCCTGCCGCCCACCTGCCCCTGGCGCTGTGCCGCGTGCGCGATGCCCTGTGCTACGCCCACTCCACGGCCTGGATACTGGAGCAGGCCGGCGCCATGCAGACCGCGCGCACGGCCTGGCGGGATTTCGTGCAGTCCATGGAGCCCGAAACCCGCGCCCTGATGGCGCGCACCGTGAAACAGCTGGCCTGGGTGCGCCGCCTGCCCGAAAGCCGCCGCCTGGGCCGCGACATGCAGCGCGTGCGCATGGCCTACACGCTGGTGACGCCGTAGCGGCAGCGGGCTGCAGGCCTCAGCCGGGCAGGTGGCCCAGCGAGGCGCTGACGCGCGCCGCTTCGGCGCGCAGGGCCCGGGCCACCGCGCCCTGCGGGTCCGGGTCGAAGCCGCCGCTGGCGCCCAGCGCGCACAGCACGCCCACCACATGGCCCGTGTAGTCGTGCAGCGGCGCCGCCACGGCGCTGATGCCCGGCAGGTTGACGTCGCGCACCGAGGCGCAGCCCGCAGCGCGTATCTCGCGGCGCAGCGTGCCCAGCGGGTCCGCGCCATCGAGCAGTGCGCGCCGCGCGGCCGGCGCCTCGGCCAGCTCCCGGGCCAGCAGCGCATCCACGCGGGCATCGTCGTCCATGAAGGCGAAGAAGGCGCGCCCCGTGGCCGACCACAGCAGCGACATCACCGAGCCCACGCGCACATTGACGGTGACCGGCAGGCCCGGCTCCTCGAAGCGCACGATGGTCGGCCCCAGGTTGCCCATCACGGCCACGAAGCTGGTGACCTGCAAGGCCTCGCGCAGGTGCAATAGGGCCGGCTCGGCTAGGCGGATGGGGTCGGACTGCCGCATGGCGGCCAGGCCCACGCGCATGGCCTCGGCCGCCAGCGCGTACTGCGTGCCACCACGGTCCTGCTCCACCAGCCCCTCGGCCATCAGGCTGGCCAGATAGCGGTGGACCTTGGCCGGGCTTTCCTCCACCGCGCCCGCGATGGCCGTGAGGCTGGCGCGTCCGCCCAGCGTGGCCAGGGCCTTGAGCACGGCCAGGCAGGTCTCGGCGGCCTGCACGCGCTGGCGCCTTTCGCGCGGCGGCGCGGGCTCGTCAATCTCGGAGGCAACAGTGGAAGTCATGGCGGCAGGGCGGGTCTGGAAAGGCCTGTTTTAAGGGCTGGCGGGGCATTGTGCCGCAGCTTGCGGGTAATCCCGGGCGGTGTTTTTACGCAATGCGTAGAAAAATTACGCAAAACAAGATTCCATGGATTCCACCCAGGCCTCACCGCAGACAAGCCCCATGCACAAGCGCCTTTTCCTCACCACACTGGCCGCAGGCCTGCTATCGGCCACCGCCCTGCCCGGCGCGCTGGCCCAGGACGGATTCCCCAGCAGGAACGTGCGCTGGATCGTTCCCTACGCGGCCGGCGGCGGCTCGGACTTCCTGGCCCGCACCATAGGCCAGGCCTGGGGCGGCCAGGTGCACCAGCCCATCGTGGTGGACAACCGCCCGGGCGGCAACACGGCCATAGGCGCCTCGGAAACCGCGCGCGCCGCCGCCGATGGCTACACCGTGCTGTCGGCCGACAACGGCACCCTGGTCTTCAATCCCGTGCTCTACAAGAGCCTCAGCTACAACCCCGCCAGGGACCTTGCGCCGGTCACGCTGATGGGCCGCTTCCCGATGATCCTGGTGGCCGGCCCCGGCATGGCAGCGGCCACGGCCAAAGACTTCCTGGCCCAGGCGCGCACCAGCAAGGACGGCGTGAACTACGCCTCCGCTGGCGCCGGCAGCCCGCACCACCTGGCCATGGAACTGCTCAGGGTGGAGGCCGGCCTGAAGCTGGTGCACGCACCCTACAAGGGCGCGGCACCGGCCCTGGGCGACGTGGCTGGCGGCCAGGTGCCCGTGATGATGGTGGACCTGGCCGCGGGCGCAGGCTTCATCAAGGGCGGCAAGGTCCGCCCGCTGGCCGTGGCCAACGCCACGCGCCTGCCCCAGTTGCCCGACGTGCCCACCTTCGCCGAGCTGGGCCTGCCCAAGGTGCAGGCCGCCGCCCTGGTGGGACTGGTGGCGCCCGCCAGGACCCCGGCCCCGGTCATCGCGGCCCTGCACAGGCAGGTCGTGGCCGCGATCAACGAGCCCGCCGTGCGCCAGAAGCTCGTGGATTTCGGCGTGGAGCCCGTGGGCAACACGCCCGAGCAGTTCGCCGCGCTGCTGGCCAGCGAAAGCACGCGCTGGCACCAGCTGATCCGCGACCAGAACATCACTTTGGATTGACCCTCCGCGCCTCCTGCCTGCCTGCGAACCTGCCATGACTGCCTCCGCCGCCCCCGACACCGCCCCGTCCGCCTTTGCGTCCGGCTCTGCGCCAGCCTCCGCGCGCTGCCCCTTCGACCACCGCCAGCCCAGCGGCCAGACCGGCCCCACGGGCTGCCCCGTCAGCGCGGGTGCCGCGGCCTTCGACCCGTTCAGCGACGGCTACCAGCAGGACCCGCCCGAATATGTGCGCTGGGCGCGCGAGCAGGAGCCGGTGTTCTACAGCCCGCAACTGGGCTACTGGGTGGTCACGCGCTTCGACGACATCAAGGCGGTGTTCCGCGACAACATCGCCTTCAGTCCCTCGATCGCGCTGGAGAAGATCACGCCCACGGGCGAGCAGGCCAATGCCGTGCTGGCCTCCTACGGCTTCGCGCTGAACCGCACCCTGGTCAACGAGGACGAGCCCGCCCACATGCCGCGCCGCCGCGCGCTGATGGACCCGTTCACGCCCGAGGAGCTGCGCCACCACGAGCCCATGGTGCGCGAGCTGGCGCGCGCCTATGTGGACCGCTTCATCGACGACGGCCGCGCCGACCTTGTGGACCAGATGCTGTGGGAGGTGCCGCTGACCGTGGCCCTGCACTTTCTCGGCGTGCCCGAGGAGGACATGGACAGGCTGCGCGAGTACTCCATCGCCCACACCGTCAACACCTGGGGCCGGCCCCGGCCCGAGCAGCAGGTGGCCGTGGCCCATGCGGTGGGCAACTTCTGGCAGCTGGCCGGCAAGGTGCTGGCCAAGATGCGCGAGAACCCCGATGCGCCGGGCTGGATGCAATACGGCATACGCAAGCAAAAGGAGCTTCCCGAGGTCGTCACCGACTCCTACCTGCACTCCATGATGATGGCCGGCATCGTGGCCGCGCACGAGACCACGGCCAATGCCACGGCCAACGCCGTCAAGCTGCTGCTGCAGCATCCCGGCGCCTGGAAGCAGATCTGCGAGAACCCCGCGCTGATCCCCAATGCCGTGGAGGAATGCCTGCGCCACAACGGCTCGGTGGCCGCCTGGCGGCGCCTGGCCACGCGCGACGTGGTGATCGGCGGCGTGGCCGTGCCGGCGGGCTCGAAGCTGCTCATCGTGACCTCGTCGGCCAACCACGACGAGCGGCATTTCGCCGATGCCGACTTCTTCGACATCCACCGCGACAACGCCGGCGACCACCTGACCTTCGGCTATGGCTCGCACCAGTGCATGGGCAAGAACCTGGCGCGCATGGAGATGCAGATCTTCCTGGAGGAGTTCACGCGCCGCCTTCCCCACATGCGGCTGGCCGAGCAGCGGTTCACCTACGTGCCCAACACCTCGTTCCGGGGCCCCGAGCACCTGTGGGTGGAGTGGGACCCGGCCCTCAACCCCGAGCGCGCCCGTCCCGCCCTGCTGCAGGCGCGCCAGCCCGTGCGCATCGGCGAAGCCCTGCAGGGCGGCGCCAGCCGGCCCATGGTCGTGGCCGAGGCCGAGGCCGCCGCCGAAGGCGTGCTGCGCCTGCGCCTGAAGGCCGCCGATGGACATGCCCTGCCGCGCTGGACGCCGGGCTCGCACATCGACCTGCAATGCGGCGACACGGGCCTGTCACGCCAGTACTCGCTGTGCGGCGACCCGCAGGACACCGGCAGCTACGAGATTGCCGTGCTGCGCGAGGCCAACGGCCGTGGCGGCTCGGCCTGGGTGCACGAGCATCTGCACCGCGGCGCCACCGTACAGGTGCGGGGCCCGCGCAACCATTTCCCGCTGGACGAAGGCGCCAGCCACCTGATCCTGGTGGCCGGCGGCATCGGCATCACGCCAATCTCGGCCATGGCACGGCGCGCCAGGGCATTGGGCCTGTCCTATGAGATCCACTACAGCGGCCGGCGCCGCGCGGGCATGGCGCTGCTGGCGCCGCTGCTGGCCGAGCATGGCGCCCGGCTGCATCTGTACGTGGCGGAGGAAGGCCGGCGCGCCGACTACGCCGCCCTGCTGGCCACGCCGCGCGCAGGCGCCCGCATCCATGCCTGCGGACCGGCGCGCCTGCTGGACGGCCTGGAGGCCGCCAGCCGCCACTGGCCCGAGGACAGCCTGCGCGTGGAGCATTTCGTCTCCACCGTGGGGGCGCTGGACCCTGCCAGGGAGCAGGGCTTCGAGGTGGAACTGCGCGCCTCGGGCCTTGTGCTGCAGGTGCGCAACGACCAGACGCTGCTGGACGCCCTGCGCAGCGCGAAGATCGAAGTGCAAAGCGACTGCCGGGAAGGGCTGTGCGGGTCCTGCGAAGTGCCCGTGCTCGAAGGCGAGGTGGACCACCGCGACATGGTGCTCACGCGCGGCGAGCGCGCGGCCTGCACCAAGATGATGAGCTGCTGCTCGCGCGCCAGGAGCGGCAGGCTGGTGCTGGGCCTGTAGCCAGGGCTAGAGGGCAGCCCGGCGCCCAGAAACACAAAAGCCCCAAGGCCATCATCGGCAATGGGGCGATCGCATCGGTGGGCGCGCTTCGGGGCGCACCTGCCTCCAACCGGATTACTGGTTGGCGATTTCGAGCTCGGCGTTGCGGGCTTGCTGGATGAAATCGATCAGGGAATAGATTGCTTGGCGCATGGTGAACTTCCTTACTGAGACGCTCAACAATCACTGGCGGCATGCATCTCAAGTGCCGCGAATGTCGGGAAAACCCTCTAAGCGTTTACCCTAGTTCTAAGTATAAACCACTAGATCCACCCGTGCAAAGGCACAGTTGTAAGCGCACGTCAAGATTCCGCAGAGGCGCCCAACTGCGTCCCAATGTCAGGCATGGGATGATTCAGGCTTATGACCGCGCCTTCCGTTTCCCTCGCACCCTGGCACATAGAGCCGCTGAACCCGGCCGAGGCGCCGTGGCCGCTGCTGCTGTCGGCGGATCCGTCGCGGGAGAAGGTGCGCGGCTATCTGGCGGGCTCCACCTGTTTTGCCGCGCGCGAGTCCTTCCAGCGCGAAGGCCAGCCGCCGCGTCCTGGCGGGCGCGGCGAGGTATTGGGCATGTGCGTGCTGGTGCCGCTGCGCGCCAGCGGCGACGAGGCCTCAGGCCCACCCGCCTGGGAGCTGATGAACATCGCGGTCGCGGAATCGCTGCACCACCGGGGCCTGGGCACCGCCCTGCTGCGGCGTGCCATCGAATGGGCGCGCTCCCAGCGAGCGCCGCGCATCGAGGTCGGCACGGGCAGCTTCGGCGACCAGCTGGTCTTCTACCAGCGCGCGGGTTTTCGCGTGACGGGCATAGACCGGGATTTCTTCCTCAGGCACTACACCACCCAGCTGTGGGAGCGCGGCGTGCAGCACCGCGACATGCTGCGCCTGACGCTGGAGCTGGGCACGGGCCGCTGAACGGCCGCCCGCTCAGTCCGAGGACAGCTTCATCAGCACCAGGCCCGAGACGATGAGCACGGCCGCGCCGATGCGCATGGCGCTGACCTGCTCGCCCAGGACCGTGATGCCGACCAGGAAGGCGCCCACGGCGCCGATGCCGGTCCAGATCGTGTAGGCCGTGCCCAGCGGCAGGCTGCGCATGGCCACGGCCAGCAGGCCGAAGCTGGCGATCATGGTGACGATGGTGATGGCGCTTGGCACCAGCCGCGTGAAGCCGTGCGATTGCTTCATCGAGAACGCCCAGACCACTTCGAGCAGCCCCGCCACCAACAGATAGACCCATGCCATGGAAAACTCCTTGTGAAGCCGGGTCGTCCCGGCGCATGCATGTCCCGGTGTGGGGGAGGCCGTCCTCCTGGCAGAAGGGCTTGCGCCTCCTGCATGGCCGCCAGTTTAGGAGAAAGTCTTCAAGCTGGCCGCACCCAGCCTGTTGCCCCATTGCCGCCTGGGTGGTTGCTGCACAACAGCGGCCAGGGCGTCAGGCGGCCAGCGCCTCTTCCTGCTCGGCCAGCAGGATGTTGCCCACGGTGGCGCCCAGGCCGGCCACGCGCTTGCGCAGCTTGAGCACGGCCTTGTCCTTGCTGATCAGCAGCGCCTGGTGCTGGCTGGCCAGGTCCAGGAAATGCTGGTCGTCGGGGTCGGTGCAGGCAAAGCGGATGCGCGGCGCATCGGCCACGTACTCGACGGCTCCGTCAAAGGCCGAGAGCACGCCCTCGACCGTCTTGCCGTAGAAAGCCACGCGCGGCGCGATCTGGCTGTAGTGCAGCACGCGTTCGAGCTCGAGGCGCTGGGCCTGGTCGGCAATCCAGCGCATCTGTCCCTGCTCCACCAGTTCGCGGATGGGGGGGACATGCGGATCGTCGAAGATCAGCATGTCAAGGACCACATTGGTATCGAGCACCACGGGCCGGGGCAGGGGACCTTCGTAGCCGTCGTTGCACTGCGGCCAGCGCAGCACGATCTTCATGGCGCGGCGCCCTCTGCCGGGCCTTCGGCGGCCTTTCTGGGCTTGACTGCGCCACGGATCATGTCGAAGCGGAACAGCCGGCATTCGATGGGGCCGTTCCACATGGGCGTGCGGCGTGCCTCCTTCAGGCGCATCTTGCCGGGCAGCTTGAGGTCGGGCGTGAGCATCCAGGCGCTCCAGCCGCTGTAGTTCTTCTTCCAGTGGGTGGCCAGCTGGCTGAAGAATTCCACGCCGTCCTCGGTCTGGGCCGTCTCGCGGCCCGCGCGCTCGACCACTTCCATGCGCTCGCCGGCACTGCGGCCGGCCGAGCCGGCTGCGGCAATGCGCTCGCCATAGGGGGGGTTCAGCAGCATCAGGCCGGGCTGCTCGCAGGGCGGCATGCGCTGCAGCGCGTCGCCACCGCGCAGTTGCACGGTCTGGCCCACGCCCGCACGCTCGGCGTTGCGCTGGGCAAAGTCCACCATGCGGTGGGACACGTCGGAGCCATAGATGGCCACGGGGCTGTCGGGCAGGATGGCGGCCTCGGCCTCGTCCAGCATGGCTTCCCACACATGCCTCTGGAAGGGCACCAGCTTCTCGAACGCGAAGCGCCGCAGGATGCCGGCCGGAATGCGGCGTGCAATCTGCGCGGCCTCGATCAGCACCGTGCCGCTGCCGCAGCAGGGGTCGTACAGCGGCTGGGGATCGTCGCCATGCGGGTCCCAGCCCGTGGCGGCGATCATGGCCGCGGCCAGGGTTTCCTTGAGCGGCGCATCGCCCTTGTCCTCGCGCCAGCCGCGCTTGAACAGCGCCTCGCCCGAGGTGTCGATGTAGATGGTGGCCTCGTCGGTCGTCAGGTGCAGGTGCACGCGCACGTCAGGGTGGCGCGTTTCCACGTCGGGGCGCACGCCCTTCCTGTCGCGGAAGCGGTCGGCAATGGCATCCTTGACGCGCAGCGCCGCGAAGTTGAGGCTGGTCAGCGGGCTGTGCTGGGCCGTGACCTCGATCTTGAAGCTCTCGCGCGGGGAGAACCAGATCTCCCAGGCCACTTCGCTGGCGGCGCGGTACAGGTCGTTCTCGTTGCGGTACAGGGTCTGCGACAGCTGCACCAGCACGCGCTGGGCCAGCCGGCTGTGCAGGTTCAGCAGCAGGGCGTCGCGCCACAGGCCGCGCACCATCACGCCGCCACGGCCCACCATGAGGTCGTGGCCGCTCAGGCCGGTGATCGCGTGGACCTCGTCGGCCAGAAATCCCTCAACGCCGGCGGCGCAGGGCAAAAACAGATGCAGTTGGTTCATAGCTTGGGTGCCGAGCATACGCGCACCGCGATTCCCCGCGCAGGCGCCAGCCGAAACCCGCTTGCCTGCGCTTCGGCCCGGGCCTACAGTGGAAGCAACCGCGAGGGAGAGCACCATGAAGCCTCGAGCCACGCCCGTCCACACGGATTTCCTCGGCGCCACGCAGGCCGCACGCCTGGTGGCGCAGGTCGGCGTTGCCGCCTGCCTGGCCGGCCTGGCCGATGCCATCGAGCAAGACTTCGCGCGCTGGCCCGATTTTGAGAAATCGGCCCGCATCGCCCACCATTCGCCCGGTGGAGTGATCGAGCTCATGCCAGTGTCCGATGCGCTCGACTACGCCTTCAAGTACGTCAACGGCCACCCGGACAACGCCGATCGGGACCTGCCCACGGTGATGGCCTTCGGCGCCCTGGCCGACGTGGCCACGGGCCTGCCGGTCTTCCTGTCCGACCTGACGCTGGCCACGGCGCTGCGCACCGCCGCCACCTCGGCGCTGGCCGCGCGCCGACTGGCGCGGCCGGGCTGCCGCAGCATGGCGCTGATAGGCGCAGGATCGCAGTCCGAATTCCAGGCCCTGGCCTTCACCCACCTGCTGGGCGTGGAACGGCTGCGCATCTTCGACATCGATGTCAAGGCCATGCGCAAGCTGGTGGACAACCTGGGACATGCGGGCATCGCGGCCCAGCGCATCACCTGCTGCGCCAGCAGCGCCGAGGCCCTGGAGGGCGCCGACATCGTGACCACGGTGACGGCCGCCAAGCACCGCGCCTGCGTGATCGCCGATGCCGACGTGCGCCCGGGCACCCACATCAACGCCGTCGGCGGCGATTGCCCCGGCAAGACCGAGCTGCCCCTGGCACTGCTGCGGCGCGCGCGCATCTTCGTGGAGTTCACGCCCCAGACGCGCGTGGAAGGCGAGCTGCAGCAATTGCCCGCCGACGCGCCCGTGACCGAGCTGTGGCAGGTCATCAACGGCCAGGCGCCGGGCCGCGGGCATGACACGGAGATCACGCTGTTCGACTCCGTGGGCTTTGCGCTGGAGGACTATTCGGCCCTGCGCTGGTTGCGTGCGCTGGCCCACGACACCGGACTGATGCAGTCGATCGACCTGGTGCCTGCGCTGGCCGACCCCCGCGACCTGTACCGGCTGGTGCGCGAGGCCGGGCAGGCAGAACGCGGCTTTGGCTGACACGGGGACTGCATACCATGGGTCCCATGAGCATGAACACCCATACGACCCCGCAAACCGCACGCGCCCTGAGACTCATAGGCGTGCCCACCGACATCGGCGCCAGCCGCCTGGGCAGCGCCATGGGCCCCGACGCACTGCGCGTGGCCGGCCTGGGCCCGGCGCTGCGCCAGCTGGGCTGCCAGGTGAGCGACATCGGCAATCTGGCAGGCCCGCCCAATCCGCAGACACCGCCCGAGCAGGGGCTGCGCCACCTCGCACCGGCCCGTGCCTGGATGCAGGCCGTGCACCAGGCCGTGGGCCAGGCGCTGGACGATGGCGAGCTGCCGCTGATGCTGGGCGGCGACCACAGCCTGGCCATGGGCTCGATCAGTGCCGTGGCCGCCCACTGCCGCCGACGGGGCCGCGCGCTGCGCGTGATCTGGCTGGACGCCCACGCCGACTGCAACACGCCCGATATCTCGCCCAGCGGCAACCTGCACGGCATGCCCGTGGCCAGCCTGTGCGGCCTGGGGCCCGCGGCGCTCACCGCGCTGTCCCAGGGCGGCGATCCGGCGCTGGCAGCCGCCTCGCTGTGCCAGATCGGCCTGCGCAGCGTGGATGACCAGGAAAAGCGCCTGCTGCATTCGCTGGGCGTGGAGGTCTATGACATGCGCGCCATCGACGAGCTGGGCATGCGCGAGGTCATGCGCCGCGCGCTGGAAGACCTGGAAGGCAGCGACACCCATTTGCACCTGAGCTTCGACGTGGACTACCTCGATCCCGACATCGCGCCCGGCACCGGCACCCCCGTGCGCGGCGGCCCCAGCTACCGCGAGGCCCAGCTGTGCATGGAGATGCTGGCCGACACCGGACGTCTGGGCTCGATGGATCTGGTGGAGCTCAATCCCGCGCTGGATGTGCGCAACCAGACGGCCGAACTGGTGGTGGACCTGCTGGAGAGCCTGTTCGGCAAGAGCACGCTGGTGCGGGCCGATCGCTGAGGCCGCTCAGGCTGGCGAGAGCGAAACACGCCAGCCGTCGCCCGTTGCGTCCGTAGCGAAGCGCACAGGCACAAAGCGCTCGATCACCTCGAAATTGCTGCGCGCATGCGGCGTCAGTTCCGTGCAGGTGTAGCTGGCACCGCGCCCGCTGCGCCAGACGGCCAGCGCCAGCGGCAGGGCCCATTGGTCGGCCAGGTACGGGCCCAGGGCGGCCCGGCTGCCCTGGTGGCGGCGCACCTCGCGCGCCAGGTCATGCGCCACCTTTTCGGCGCTGACGCCCTTCATGCCGAACTGCGTGAACACTTCGCTCAGGTGCTCATAGGCCAGCGTGGCCAGCAGCGCGTTGCCCGGCCCCTCGTTCTGGCGCACGGCAGCCACCTGCAGCTGCTCGCCAGACCAGCCCAGGGCCTGGCCCAGATGGTCCAGTTCGCGCTGGGCCACCGCGCGTGGCAGCGCGGGCGCAAAGCATTCGGCATGGCTGGCCACGGGGGCGCCGCGTTCGGTGATATCGAAAGGCACCAGCCCATTGGCTGCCGGCGTGATCGTCACGTCCATCTCGCCGCCACCGGCCGGATAAAAGCCCAGCCGGCGCAGCCGCAGTTCGCAGCGCGCGCCCAGCCTGTGCAGCAGCGGCGCATAGCTGCGCTCCAGGAAGTGGAAGGGCGGCGCGGCCGGGTTGTGGGTGCCGCCGCCCAGGGTCAGGCGGCTTTCGCCATCGGCCAGCATCAGCGCGGGCCACAGCGTCTGCAGCAGCAGGGTGCAACTGCCCGCCGAGGCGATGACGAAGCGGTACTCGCCCGCACGCACCGGCCCCGGTGTGAATTGCAGCGCCTGCGAATTCATCTCGGCGCCCTGCATCTGCGCGCCGCAGATTTCGGCGGCGGCATTGACGCAGGCCAGGTGCTGGCGCATCAGGCCCGGCTTGGCGCGCCCGGCACGGATGCGCTGCATGGCAAAGGGCTGGCCCGTGCACATGGACAGCGCCAGCGCGCTGCGCAGCATCTGGCCTCCGCCCTCCCCGGCGGAGCCGTCGATCTCGATCACTTTCATTTTTCTCTTTCATTCATTGCCGCCAAAGCGCGCCACGGCATCCCGCAGATAGCGGTCCAGCGGCGCCGCATCGGCCTGCTCCCCCGGATCGGGCGCATGGGCCATGGCATGGGCCAGCTCGCGCTCCAGGAAATCATGGACCCGCACCCGGCGCGGCCCCTTGGCGGCCTCGCCCAGGCGCATCTTGAGCTCCAGCAGCTCATTGAGCTCGGCCAGCAGGCCTGCATCCTCCAGCGTGCCCGCCGCCAGCTGTGCAAAGCGCATGGGGGGCGCACCACGCCCCTCGCGTATCCAGCGCGCGGCCAGCAAAGGGCGCAGCACGTAGAAGTATTTCTTGTAGCGCACCACATCGCCCTGCAGGTGGGCGCGCAGGTTCTTGCGCGCCATGGCCACGTAGTGGTGGTAGCCGCGCACCGGCGAAAAGCCCTGCTCGGCCAGCAGATGCAGGCGCTCGGCCCAGGGCTGCTCCTGCCGGTAGACCACGGGCGAGCGCAGCCATTCGAGCAGCGTGGGGTTGGAGGCGCGCAGCAGCCCCAGCGCCTTGCGCAGCTCCCAGCCGCTGACATCGAGCTCGCCGCTGAGCGGCTGCTCTATGACATCGCGGCCCGGCGCCACGGTCAGATACCAGGGCAGGCGGTGGACATAGATGAAGCGCACGTCATAGTCGCTGTCGGGCGAGGCAAAGCCCCAGCCGCGGCTGCCCGACTCGCAGGCAAACAGCACCGTGACCTCGTGCCTGCGCTCCACCTCGGCCAGGTTGGCCAGCACCGTGGCGCGCATGGCATCGGAGACCGGATGCGCGCTCAATACCTTCTCTTCCCTCATGCTCTCATCCTGCTTTCTTTTCAATTGCCACGCCTCATAAGACTGGCAAGCCCCAAGCGAGGGACACCGAGGAAGGGCCGCCCCGCACCGAGGGTGTCGTCCCCCTCCCCCGCGAAGCGGGTAGAGAGGGGGAAGCCGCATAGCGGCTCAGGGGGTGCCTATCCTTTCACGCACACCACTTGCTTCAGGGTGTGCACCACCTCGACCAGATCCTGCTGCGCGGCCATGACCGCATCGATGTCCTTGTAGGCCATGGGAATCTCGTCCACCACGTTGGCATCCTTGCGGCATTCCACGCCCTCGGTGGCCTTGATGTGGTCCTCCACGCTGAACATCTTCTTGGCCTTGGTGCGGCTCATCACGCGGCCCGCGCCGTGGCTGCAGCTCTCGAAGCTCTCCGGGTTGCCCAGGCCGCGCACGATATAGCTGC
>NZ_JAELTK010000107.1:0-16708 GCF_016428765.1 Delftia sp. ASV31 | reverse complement strand
GTACAGCGCATTGCGCCCACCACCTTTGTGGGCGAGGTGGTGATGAAGTCCGAGTTCACGCCCCTGCTGCGCGCCGTGCGAGACAAGGGCTGCGACTTCCAGGTGGGCACGGACATGCTGTTCGAGATGATTCCCGCCTACCTCGAATTCTTCGGCTTCGGCAGCGCCACGCCCGACGAGCTGCGCGCCACCGCGCACATCTCCTACTGATCCAGCCGACAGACAACCGGCCCTGAATGCGTCCAGGGCAGGGCGCAGCCACGCCCGAAAAAGCATTTTTCACAGAGAAGGAGACAAGACCATGCAACAGCAAATGCACCAGACACCGCGAGTGCCGCAGCGCGGGGCCCTTCGCATCCTGGCCCTGACCACCGTGCTGGGCGCCTGGGGCGCGGGTGCCCACGCCCAGTCCTCGGTCACCATCTACGGCAGCGTGGACCAGTACATCAACCACATGCGCAGCAGCTCGGGCGCATCCATGACCACGCTGGAGGACGGCGCCCTGCTGCGCAGCCGCCTGGGCTTTCGCGGTCAGGAAGACCTGGGTGGTGGCCTGTACGCGAAGTTCCAGCTGGAGATGGGCATCAACGCCGACAACGGCACGCAGGCCGACAGCACGCGCGGCTTCGACCGCCAAAGCTGGGTGGGCCTGGGCGGCGGCTGGGGCGAGGTGCGGCTGGGTCGGCAGAACACCGTGATCTTCGGGCGCGGCGACTACATCGACTTCACCTCGCGCACGTTGGGATCGATGGTCAACAACTTCGGCGTGCCCTCGCGCTTCGACAACGACATCTCCTACACCTCGCCGCGCGTGGCCGGCTTCCTGTTCGAGGCCCACTACGCCATGGCCGAGACCGGTGCTCCAGCGCGCCAGGCCATCTACCAGCTGGGCCTGGACTACCTGAACGGCCCCTACCGCGTGGGCTATGCCGGGTTGTATGCGCGTGCGCCGCAGAGCGCGGCCTATACCGACGCAGTCCGCTACGACAACCTCTACGCCAACTACGACTACGGCAAGGGCAAGGTCCAGCTGGCCTTTGTGCGGTCCAACAACAGCACGGCAGGCTCGGCGGGCAACAACACAGGCACGGTGCTGGGCAATGTGGGCGGGCTGGTGGCGGGCACGAATGCCGATGTGCGCCGCTTCTACCGCGTCTGGCAGCTGTCGGCCGACTACCGCGTGACGCCGCAGCTGCGCGTGGGCGCGCTGTGGGGCCGCATACAGGATGGCTCGGACAGCGGGCGCGGCGCATCGGGCGGCGCGGTCGCGGCCTACTACGACCTGTCCAAGCGCACCATGCTCTACGCGGTGGCCGAGCAGTTGAAGAACGACCGCAATGCGGGCTTTAGGCTGGCGGCCTCCGGCGGCATGAAGCCCAACTTCACATCGGCCGACGACGTCAACGGCCGCACCATCAAGGGCGTGCAGCTGGGCGTGCTGCACCGCTTCTGAGGGGGCATGCCATGGCACAGCTGCACCCGCTTCGCATTGCCGTGGCCGGCGCCGGCGCGATCGGCCAGGCGCATATCGCCGCCATCGGGGCCCAGGCGGATTGCCGCCTGTCCGCCATCGTGGACCCGGCGCCCGCAGCCCGGGAGCTTGCCCAAAGGGCCGGAGTGCCGCTGTGGCGCGACCTGGGCGAGCTGATCGCCCATGACCGGCCCGACGCCGTGGTGCTGGCCACGCCCAACCGCCTGCATGCCCCGCAGGCGGCGCAGTGCATGCATGCGCGCCTGCCCATCCTGCTGGAAAAGCCCGTCACCGCCACCGTTGCCGAGACGCAGCGCCTGGCCGCGCTGGCCGAGCGCAGCGGCGCCCGCGTGCTGGTGGGCCACCACCGCGCCCACAGCCCGATCATGGCGCGGGCCGCAGCCCTCATCGCCCAGGGGCGGCTGGGCCGCCTGGTGGCCGTGACCGGCACGGCCCTGTTCTACAAGCCGGACGCCTATTTCGAGGAAGGCCCCTGGCGCCGCGAGGCCGGTGGCGGCCCCATCCTGCTCAACATGATCCACGAGGTCCACAACCTGCGCATGCTGTGCGGCGACATCGTGGCCGTGCAGGCCTTCGCCTCGCATGCCACGCGCGGTTTTGCCGTGGAAGACACGGTGGCCATCAACCTGCGCTTTGCCAGCGGTGCGCTGGGCAGCTTTGTGCTTTCGGACACGGCCGCCAGCGCGCGCAGCTGGGAGCAGACCTCGCAGGAGAACAAGGCCTATGCCAGCTATGAGGACGAAGACTGCTACCTGGTGGCGGGCACCTTCGGCTCGCTGGCCATACCGAGCATGCGGCTGAAGACCTATGCATCGGCCGGCCAGCGCTCCTGGAATGAGCCCTTCGACCTGGATGTGGCCGCCGTGGAGCGCGAAGACCCGCTGGTGCGCCAGATGGCGCATTTCGCGCAGGTGGCGCGCGGCCTGGCGCAGCCCCTGGTCAGCGTGCACGACGGCCTGCGCAACCTGCAGATCACCGAGGCCATTGCAGAGGCTGCCCGCATGGGCGCCGCCATCGACACCACGGCGTGACCCGGACACCACCGGCGCGCCATCCTCCATCCATGACATCAAGCCACGGAGCCTCCATGAAAAAGATCCTGATGCTGCACGGCATCAACCACAACATGTTCGGCCAGCGCGACCCCGCCCAATACGGCACGGTCACGCTGGCCGAGATCGACGCCTCGCTGCGCAGCCTGGGCAGCCAGCTGGGCTGCGAGGTGGACAGCTTCCAGACCAATTGCGAAGGCGCCATGTGCGATCGCATCCACCAGGGCTTTCGGGACGGCGTCGATGGCGTGCTCATCAACGCCGGCGCCTGGACGCACTACAGCTACGGCATCCGCGACGCGCTGGCCATGCTCACCGTGCCCGTGGTGGAGATCCACATGAGCAACATCCATGCGCGCGAGCCCTTCCGCCACCACTCGGTGTTTGCCGGCATCGCCCGGGGCCAGATCTGCGGCTTCGGCGCGGACAGCTATCTGCTGGGCCTGCGGGCCGTGCTGTCCGCCGTCGCATAGGATGCATGGCGCGCAACAGGCCATGTATCGTCCTTCGAACTCCCTCGCTCGACGCGCTGCATGCCGTGACCAGGCTTCATTGAGATGAACTTCGCCGATTCCGGCCCGCGCCGCTCCGTTTCCTTCCTCCTGCTGCTGCCGCTGCTGCTGGCCGCGCAGCCGGTCGCCACCGATGGCTATCTGCCGGCGTTGCCCGAGATCGCGCGCGACCTGGGCTCGGCCAGCAGCAGCCTGACCGTGTTCATGCTGGCCTTCGGTGTCGCCCAGCTGGTGTGCGGGCCGCTGGCAGACCGTTTCGGGCGCCGGCCCGTGCTGCTGACGGGGTTGGCCTGCTACACGGCAGCGGCGGCAGGCTGTGCGCTGGCGGGCAGCGCGGACGCACTGGTGGCCTGGCGCGCCGTGCAGGGCGCGGCCATGGCTGCCATTCTGGTGTGCGCACGGGCTGCGGTGCGCGACCTGTATCCGGCCCATGAAGGGCCGCGCATCATGGCCCGCGGCCTGATGGGCCTGGGGCTGGTGGCCCTGGTGGCGCCGATTGCCGGTGCATGGGGAGTTCAGGCCACCGGCTGGCGCTGGGTGCTGGTGGCGATGGGCGTCTACTCGCTGGCTTTGCTGGCACTGTGCTGGCGCACTTTCAGCGAGACGCGGCAAGCGCCAGCGGCGTCTTCCCCGGTCCTCGTACCCGTATCCGTATCCGCTGGCGGTGTGCGCCAGGTGATCGCCGACCCCGGCTTTTGCGCCTGGACGGCACTGGCCGCAGCCACCTACGGCGGCATCTTCTGCTTTTTGCTGCTGTCGCCGATGGTGTACGTCGACCTGTTCGGCCTGTCGCCCGTGCTCTACGGCTGGATTCCAGCGGGCGGCTCGCTGGTCTACATCCTGGGCATCACATGGTGCCGGCGCCTGCTGTCGCGCCACGGGCCGGTGCGCACGGTGCAGCTGGGCGCTTCGCTCAGTCTGCTGGGGCCGTGCATCCAGATCGCCGGCTGCGTGCTGGCGCCGGCCTCGCCCGTTCCACTGCTGCTGGGGCACGCGGTGTATGCACTGGGCCATGGCCTGCACCAGCCTTGCGGCCAGGCGGGCGCGGTGGGTGGCCTGCCGCCGCAGCTGGCCGGGCGGGCCGTGTCGTGTTCGGGCTTCGCGATCATGTGCGTGGCCTTCTGCGCCGGCCAGCTGGCGGCGCAATTTGTCGATCCGACGATGCGCCACGGTGCCTGGCCTATGGTGTTGCCCATGGCGCTGGCGGGCGTTGTGCTGGTCCTCATCGCCTTTGTCTGGCTGCCGTGGCTGTACCGCGTGCGGTCAGCGCAAAGGGTTCAGCCCCGGTCATGACACTGTTCACGCATCCGCGCGGTATTCCCCCCGATGCTTCATGAACCGGTGGTAGGACATGCGCAGGTGCAGCTGCATCACCTGGCGTGCCAGCTCCCCATCCCTGGCACGTATGGCGATCACCAGGTCGCAGTGGTGGTGCAGGCTTTGCACCAGCTCTTCGGGCGTGTAGATGTAGAACGACCGCTTGATGATCGGCATGTCGATCATCGTCGCCAGCATGGTCTTGAGGCGCGGCGAGCCCGATGCCTCGATCAGCGCGTGGTGAAAATCCCGGTTGGCTGACTGCACCTCGCCAATGCCGTCGTGGCCAGCGGCAATGCCGGCCTCCATGCGCTGGTTGCTGGCCTCCAGCTCATCGGCCAGCCCCTCGCCGCCGCGCGTGGCCGCGAGGAACGAGGCGTACGGCTCCAGCAGCATGCGCAGCTGGAAGGTCTCCTCCACATCCCAATCGCTCCACTCCGACACGCGGATACCCTGGCCCGCGCCATCGGTGGCCAGGCCATCTTCCACCAGGCGGTGCAGCGCATTGCGCACCGGCGTGCGGCTCAGTCCCAGGTCGCGGGCAATGGGCTCCTCCTTGAGCTGTTCGCCGGGTCGGTAGTGGCCGCCGATGAGCCGCTGCCGCAGAACCTCGTACGCCTTGTCTTTCACGTTTTGCACTGTGTTTGCACCAGGTGGGTGGGGATGGTGCGCCGATTCTAGGTGACGACGGAGGGACTCGCTGCGCTGCGCTTCATTCGGAAAAATACAAAACAAGTACAAATGTCCGCAGTTCTACGGGAAATCTCTATGAATGGATCGCAGGTGCACTCCATAGACTGCGCTCAATGTTTTAAATTTGTACTTTTATGAAGTTCGCAATACTGGGTGGTGGAATGGTCGGCGCCTGCTACATGCAGGCCTTTGTGGAGCAGGGGCACAGCCTGGTGGGCCTGTGCGACCTGCAGCCCAACGCTGCGGTGGCCGACGCCGTGCAGGCCGCTGGTGCGCAGGTGCATACCGCGCCCGGTGCCTGGCTGGCCGAGGCCGACGTGGTGGTGAGCGCCGTGTTCGGCACCGTGGCGCGCAGCCTGTTCGAGGCCTGCCTGCCCCATCTGCGCCATCTGCGCGAGGGCGTGGTCTATGTGGACATGACCACGGCCGACCCGCAGGAGATGCGCGAATGCGGCGAGCTGGCCCGGCGCGTCGCCCAGGGCAGGGCGGTGCACTTCGTGGACGTGGCCATCACCGGCGCGGTCAACCTGGGCGGCAGGAGGACGCCGCTGCTCGTGGCCGGTGGCAAGGCCGGTTTTGTACAGGAATTGTTCTTGCCCCTTGGTGGCTCGGTTCGCGTGGTGGGCGGACAGCCGGGCGATGCCGCCGCGCTCAAGCTCCTGCGCAGCATCTACACCAAGGGGACCGAGGCACTGGCCGTGGAGTGCCTGGTGACGGCCCAGCAGATGGGCCTGCGCGAGCAGCTGCATGCCGTGCTGCAGGACATCGACGAGACACCGCTGCGCACGCTGATGGAGTCCATGGTGCGCACGCACATCCCGCATTCCGCACGCCGCCGCAACGAGGTGGCCGAGGCCCGGCAGCAGATGGCCCGCAACGGCCTGTCGCCCATCGCCTCGCCCGCCGTCGAGGCGCTGTTCGCCGCCACGGCCCGGGCGCATGCGGCCCAACCGTTCACCGGCACCTCCACCGACGAGGCCATCGATTGGCTGGGCAGCCACGTGCTCGCCAGCTAAGCCTGATCAACGTACCCCTGCGCCAACCGACACCACCAAAGGAGACATCCGCAATGACGACCCCGACCCGACGCCGCCTGGCCCTCGCCGGCCTGCTGGCACTGACCGCTGCCGCCATGGCCCCGGCCCATGCCCAGGGCACCTATCCGCAGCAGCCCATCAGGTTCATCGTGCCCTTTCCGGCCGGTGGCGGCACCGACAACCTCACGCGGCTGGTCGGCACCAAGCTCACCGAGGCCCATGGGTGGGCCATCGTGGTGGAGAACAAGCCCGGTGCCGGTGGCAACCTGGCTCTGGACCAGGTGGCCAAGGCCCCCGCCGACGGCCTGACCCTGGTGATGGCGCAGACCGACAACGTGGTGCTCAACCCGCTGCTGTACTCCAAGCTCACCTACAACCCCGACAAGGACCTGCGCGCCGTGGCCCTGGTCGCGGCCGGCCCGGCCGTGCTCGTGGTGAATGCCGATTCGCCGTACAAGTCCCTGGACGACATCGTCCAGGCGGCGAAGAAGGACCCCGGGCGCCTGAGCTTTGCCACGCCGGGCACCGGCACCATTTCGCACCTCATCAGCGAGGCCTGGCAGAAAAGCTCGAATGTGAAGTTCACCCACGTGCCGTTTCGCGGCATGGCGCAGGCCATGCCCGACCTGCTGGGCGGGCGCATCGACATGTACATGGGCTCCGTCCCCACGCTGCTGTCGCACATCCAGTCGGGCAAGGTGCGCGCCATCGGCGTGACCACCGCGAGCCGCTCCAAGCTGCTGCCCGACGTGCCGACCTACACCGAATCCGGCATCAAGGGCGTGGAGCTGGCCAGCGTGTGGGGCGTGATGGCCCCGGCCGGCACCTCCGACGCCATCGTCAAGCAGCTCAACGAGGCCATCAACAAGGTGGTGAACGCACCCGACACGGCCAGGAAGATCGCCGACTCCGGCGCCGAACTCATCACCGGCACACCGCAGGACATGGCCAGGCTCTACGCCAGCGACCGCGCACGCCTGGCACCCATCGTCAAGAGCTCTGGCACCACGCTCGATTGAGCGGCACGGCTTTCATTCCATCCACTCTGAGAACCACACCATGATCGGTCTTCAAATTCTGAAGCGGCAACGCGCTGTCAGCCTTGATATTGCCAGGCGCTATCTCGACGTGCCTGTTGCCAACGTCAGCGACTGCATGGCCCGCATGACGGCGGGCGGCGCGCGGTTGCGCCCCATGCACGGCGGCGGGCGCATGGCCGGCCCCGCGCTGACCATCAAGACACGCCCGGGCGACAACCTCATGCTCCACAAGGCACTTCAACTGGCCAGCCCAGGTGACGTGATCGTGGTGGATGCGGGGGGCGACCTCACCAACGCACTCATCGGAGAAATCATGGTGGGAGACGCCATGCGTCGCCAGCTGGGCGGGATCGTGATCAATGGCGCGATCCGGGACGCCGCATGGATTCGTGCTGGCAGCTTCCCGGTATTCGCCGCAGGCGTCACGCACCGCGGACCCTACAAGGACGGCCCGGGCGAAATCAATGTGCCTATCGCCATCGATGGCATGGTGATCGAGCCCGGTGACCTCATGATTGGCGACGACGATGGATTGCTGTGCGTACCGCATGCGCAGGCGCAGGCCTTGCTGGATGCAGCACTCGGGAAGCAGGTGGTTGAGGCCAGGATGGTGGCCGACATCGCTGCCGGCACCTACAGCGCGCCATGGATAGACGAGACGCTCAAGCGTCTGGGGTGTCCGATTCAGCCGTAGGGCCGGCGCTGCATCACCCATACAGCACCCATACAGCACCCATCCAGCACCCATGGCCCGTCCGCCTCAGGCCTCGGCCAGCGCCTTCAGATGGCTTTCCAGGCCACCGGTGCCGCTGGCCGCGTTCACATGGTCGAAGTAGCCGTACCAGCCGCTGGCCTTGATGCCCGCCAGCAGGGCATCGCGCGCGGTGGTATCGGGAAAGCGCCAGATGCCCAGGAAGCGGTGCGGGCTGGCCTGGTCCAGGCCGCTCTCGGTCTCGGCCAGGGCCAGCACCTGCACGCCCATGGCAGCCAGGCCGCCCATGGCGCTGGCAACCCCCTCCAGAAACTGCTGGCGCTGCGCGGCGGGCAGGGCCAGCCAGGCGGGGTTGGGGGAATAGAGCTCGACCAAATAGTGGGACATGGTGTTTCCTGGGGTTGAGGCGCTGTGCGCCGGGTGTGATGCTGGCATATTGTATGGCAGCTAATTATATGTTGGCACCATGGCATGCAGCCTGTGCCGTCGATGGCAGTGCTCTGGCGCTGCCTTCCATCAGGTGTTTGCGCATATCCATATGCGGCAGGCTTGTTTGCGATGGCCGGGTTGGCCTTTAGGCTGGCGCGCTTTGACCACGCCATGTCCAGCCCTGTCACAACCGTCCATTCCGATTCCCGCCCCGGCGCTTTTGCCATTTCATCCCAACCCGCCACGGCCTTGCACCGTGCCACGCCCGCCACTCTGGCGGCCGTGCTGGAGCAACTGCCCCCGGCCCAGGCCCGATGGGCGCGCGCCGCAGGCTTTGATGCGCAGCCGGGCCGCATCCTGCTGTTGCCCGGCATGCAGGCTGAAGTGCAGAGGGAAGTGCAGAGGGAAGGGCAGGGCGATGGCACTGTCCTCGCTGCCGTGCTGGTCGGCGTGGACCCGGACCAGCTGCTGTGGCAGCTGGCCGGCTTGCCTGCTGCACTGCCGCCCGGCACCTATGCGCTCGCCGATGCGGATGAGGCTCAGAGGCCGCATCTGCTCCTGGGCTGGGCATTGGGCGCGCTGCCATCGACCCGCCAGGCGCGGCAGTCGGATGCGGCAACCGCTCCATCACTCGCTCTATCACTCGCTCGGTTGGTGGCAAGCCCCGATGAGCAGGCCGCTGTCGCGCCAATGGCCGCCGCCATTGGCGAGGTGCGGCGGCTGGTCAACCTGCCTGCCAACCAGCTGGGCCCCGAACAGCTGGCCCAGGCCGTGGCCGACCTGGCCGCGCGCCATGGCGCGCGCTACCGGCAATGGGTGGGCGACGAGCTGCCCGCCGCAGGCTTTGCCCTGGTGCACGCCGTGGGCCGGGCGGCCCAGACGGCGGCCCAGGCGCCGCGCGTGGCCGAGCTGACCTGGGGCGATGCCGCGCTGCCCCATGTGGTGCTCATAGGCAAGGGCGTGTGCTTTGACTCCGGCGGGCTGGACCTCAAGCCCGCCGCAGGCATGCGCTGGATGAAGAAGGACATGGGCGGCGCCGCACACGCCCTGGCCCTGGCCGATCTGCTGATGCAGGCGGGCCTGCCCATCCACCTGAAGCTGCTGGTGCCTGCGGTGGAGAACGCCGTGGGTGCCGGTGCGCTGCGTCCCGGTGACATCATCGAGGCCGGTGACGGCCGGCGCGTGGAGATCGAGAACACCGATGCCGAAGGCCGGCTCCTGCTGGCCGATGCGCTGCACCACGCCATTCGCAGCGCGCCCACGCCGCCCGCGCTGCTGATCGACCTGGCCACGCTTACGGGCGCTGCGCGCACGGCGCTGGGGCCGGACCTGCCCGCGCTGTTCAGCAACCATGACGGCTGGGCCGACGAGCTGCTGGCCCAGGGCCGCGCGCAGGCCGACCCGCTGTGGCGCCTGCCCCTGTGGGCGCCGTACCGCCGCATGCTCCGCTCCGACCAGGCCGACCTGCTCAACGCCGCCAGCACGCCGCAGGGCGGCGCCATCACGGCTGCGCTGTTCCTGGAGAGCTTTGTGCCGCCCGAGCTGCCCTGGCTGCACCTGGACCTGTTCGCCTGGAATCTGGAGGAGCGCCCCGGCCGGCCCAGGGGCGGCGAGGCCCAGGGCCTGCGCGCGCTGTACGCCCTGCTGTCGCAGCGCTTTGCATCTGCGCGCAGCGCATTTGCATAGGCGCAATCGGGCTTTGCGGCGGGCTGGTGGCTCCACACAATCGGCCGTCTGGTGCAGCCGGCGCGGCACCCGCCGCCGCCTTCCTGCGATCTTGTTCCGGCTGCCAGGACACTTCATGACCCAAAGACGCTTCCTGCCTCGCCTTTCCCTGCTGCGCACCCACTTGCGCACCCTGCGAACTTCCGCACTGCTTACCGCCCTGGCCGTAGCCCTGCTGTGCGCACCGCCCGCCCAGGCCGAAACCCTGCGCTGGGCGCGCTCCACCGACGCATCCACGCTGGACCCGCATGCGCTGAACAACGGCCCCAACCACAACCTGCTGCACCAGATCTACGAGCCGCTGATCATCCGCACGGCCGATGGCAAGCTGCTGCCCACCCTGGCCACGTCCTGGGCGCTGACTGCCGACCCCTCGGTCTGGGAGTTCAAGCTGCGCAAGGGCGTGAAGTTCCATGACGGCAGCCTGTTCACGGCCGACGACGTGCTGTTCTCGCTGCGCCGCGCGCGCTCGGCCACCTCGGACATGCGCTCGCTGCTGACCTCGATCACCGACGTGACCAAGGTCGATGCCTTCACCGTGCACATCAGGACCAACGGGCCCAACCCGCTGCTGCCGGCCAGCCTCATCAACATCCAGATCCTGAGCGCCGCCTGGGCCAAGGCCCACGGTGCCGAGCAGCCGCAGAACGCGCTGGCCAAGGAAGAGAACTACGCCACGCGCAACGCCAACGGCACGGGGCCCTATGTCATCGCCTCGCGCGAGCAGGACACGCGCACCGTGCTGCGGCAGTTTCCCGGCTACTGGGGCAAGGGGCTGTTCCCGCTGGAGATCGACGAACTGGTCTACCTGCCCATCAAGTCCCAGGCCACGCGCGTGGCGGCGCTGCTGTCGGGCGAGGTGGACTTCGTGCAGGACCTGCCCATCCAGGACATTGCGCGCCTGAGCGCCGACCCGCGCTTTCGCATCAACCAGGCCGCCGAGAACCGCACCATCTTCCTGGGCCTGAACGTGGGCGCCGCCCCGCTGTCGCATTCCGATGTGAAGGACAAGAACCCGCTGGCCGACCTGCGCGTGCGCCAGGCCTTCCAGCTGGCCATCGACCGGCAGGCCATACAGCGCGCCGTGATGCGCGGCCTGTCCGTGCCCACCAACATCATTGCGCCGCCCTTTGTGCACGGCTACGAGAAATCCTTTGGCGCCGTGGGCAAGGCCGACCTTGTCCAGGCCAGGAAGCTGCTGGCCGACGCCGGCTACCCCAACGGCTTCGGCATCACCCTGCATTGCACGAACGACCGCTACCTGAACGACGAGGCCATCTGCCAGGCCATCGCCGGCTTTCTGGGCCGCATCGGCGTGAAGACCGCCGTGTCGTCGCGGCCGCTGGCCATCCAGACGGCGGCCATCAACAACCAGGAGACGGATTTCTACCTCTACGGCTGGGGCGTGCCCACCTATGACTCGGCCTATGTCTTCGACTACCTGGTGCACACGCGCGGCAAGAACGGCCGGGGCAACACCAATGCCACGCGCTACAGCAATGCCGAGCTGGACAGCCAGATCGTCTCTCTGGCCTCCGAGGGCGATGCGCGCAAGCGCGATGCCACCATCCACTCCATCTGGAGCACGGTGCAAAAGGAGCTGATCTACCTGCCGCTGCACGACCAGATCCAGACCTATGCCATGGTGCGCAAGTTCGACATCCCGGTGAATCCCTCGAACACGCCGTACTTCAAGCTGTTCAAGCAGCCCGGTGCGCGCCAGGCTGCGGTGGCCGGCGCGAAATAGGCTCAGTGTGTCGCAGCCGGCTGCGGCCGGTTGACCTCCACTGTGACGTGGACCAGTTCCTCGTGCACGCCCAGCAGCTGGCGCACGGCATCGGGGTCCACGCCTGCGGGCGCGTCCAGCGCCACGATGCAGGCGTAGCGCGCCTTGCCCACGCGCCAGACATGCAGGTCGGAGATCTGCGCGGCAAACGGCGCCTGGGCGATGGCCTCACGCACCTCGCGCACCACGGGGACGTGCATCTCGGCGTCCAGCAGCACGCGGCTGCTGTCGCGCAGCAGGCCCAGGGCCCATGCCGCCACCAGCACGGCGCCAGCCAGGCCCATGGCCGGGTCCAGCCAACCCAGGCCCCAGGCCATGCCGCCGAACAGGGCGGCGATGGCCATCACCGAGGTGGCAGCATCGGCCAGCACATGCAGGTAGGCCGAGCGCAGGTTGAGATCGCCGTGGTCGTCATGGTCACCGTGGTCGCCGTGATGGCTGTCGCCCGCGTGGCCGCCGTGCGCATGCCTGCCGTGCCCGTGGTGATGTCCGTGGTCGTGACCATGCCCATGACCATGGTGATGCCCGTGCCCGCCCTTCAGCAGCCAGGCGCAGACCAGGTTGACCAGCAGGCCCAGCGCGGCCACGCCCAGGGCCTGCTCGTAGTGGATGGGCGAGGGCGAGAACAGGCGCTGCACCGACTGCCAGGCCATGCCGCCCGCCACCAGCAGCAGCAAGATGGCGCTGGTGTAGCCGGCCAACACCTCGATCTTCCAGGTGCCGAAGGCAAAGCGCGTATCTCCCGCCAATCTGCGCGCGGCCGCATAGGCGCCAGCTGAGAGCCCCAGCGCCAGCGCGTGCGATCCCATGTGCCAGCCATCGGCCAGCAGCGCCATGGAGTTGAATCCGTACCCGCCTGCGATCTCCCCGACCATCATGGCCGCCGTCAGCCCCGCAGCCAGCATGGCACGGCGCTCGCCCAGCGGGTTGCCTTCGTCGAAGCGGTGTGAATGCTGCCTGGGGCTGGCGCCGCCAGCGGTCGAGAGGGATGGAATGCTGCGCATGAAGATACTGTACCCCAGTATGTGCAGGCGCCTAGAATGGCCCTCATGGCACATACGATTCAGAACAAGAAGCGCTTGCTCACGCGCATCCGCCGCATCCAGGGCCAGGCCCAGGCGCTGGAGCGCGCGCTCGAGGCCGAGCTCGACTGCGCGGCCATCCTCCAGCAACTGGCGGCCGTGCGCGGCGCCGTCAACGGCATGATCTTCGAGGTGCTCGAAGGCCATGTCCGCACCCATCTGGCCGATGGCACGGCCGGCAGCCAGGCCCGTGAAGACGACGTGGACCTGGTGCTGTCGGTGATGCGCTCGTACATGAAGTGATTGATGAAGTGATGGCCGGCCCTGCGGATTGGCGCTCTCGGCCCGGTTTCCTGCTCTCATTTTTTGCAGACAGTGACCCCTGAAAACCGCCCATCTCGGACACGGCGCCCCATTCGCAGCGGACAATCGTCGGGCCAGGAATATGACGGGATTTCGACAGTTCCCGCCGCCTGCTGGCCAGCCAAGGACTACCGCGCATGACAGAAGACCCCCGCCGAGATTCCCCCGCAGATGCCGCCCCCGCCGCCGCCCAGGCGCCGCAGACGGCCCCGCAGCTGCGCATCGGCACCGTCGCCAAGCTCAATCTCGCCGACTTCCAGAACGCCGTGCCCGCGCTGCTGGAGCTGGCCATCGTCAACGAGGGCGAGCTGCCGCTGCAGGCGCTGAGCCTGCACCTGGCCTCGGAGCCTGCCTTCATCAAGCCGCGCACCTGGCGCCTGGAGTCGGTGGCCGCGCACAGCACCTATGCGCTGACCGACCTGGATGTGGCGCTGGACGGCGCCTTGCTCTCGCGCCTGACCGAGGCCGAGCCTGCCGTGCTGCGGCTGGAGCTGCGCAGCGGCCAGCCGGCAGAGACGCTGCTGGCCCGGCACGAACACCCGCTGGAACTGCTGGCCCGCAACCAGTGGGGCGGCCTGGGGCATTTGCCCGAGATGGTGACGGCCTTCGTGCAACCCAACGATCCGGCCGTGGACCGTATCCTCAAGGGCGCGGCGCAGGCGCTGGAGGCGGCGGGCAAGTCCGGCGCCATCAACGGCTATGAACAGGGGCCGCAGCGGGCCTGGGAACTGGCCTCGGCCATCTGGACTTCCGTGCTCCAGAAGAAACTCAACTACGCGCTGCCGCCGGCCAGCTTCGAGCATGCGGGCCAGAAGATACGCGGCGCGACCCAGGTGCTGGATGCGGGCCTGGCCACCTGCCTGGACCTGACGCTGCTGTTCGCCTCCTGCCTGGAGCAGGCGCACCTGAACCCGCTGCTGGTCTTCACGCGCGGCCATGCCTTCGTGGGCCTGTGGCTGGGCAGGCAGGAATTCTCGACCGCCGTGGTCGATGACATCACGGCCGTGCGCAAGCGGCTCAAGCTGCAGGAGCTGGTGGTCTTCGAGACCACGCTGGCCGCGCAAGGCCAGGCCGTGGCCTTCAGCCAGGCCATTGCCCAGGGGGCGCGCCAGCTGGCCGAAGAACATGAGGACCAGTTCGAGCTGCTGGTGGACGTGCGGCGCGCGCGCATGCAGCGCATCCGCCCGCTGGCGCTGGCCCAGCCGCAGGACACCGCGCCCGAGGCCGGCGAAGGCCAGGCCGAGCCACGGCTCACCGTGGAGCCGCCGCCCGAACTCCTGGCGCAGGCGCAGGCACGCGAAGTGCCCACCTCCCAGCTCGATCCCAAGGACAGGCTGGCGCGCTGGCAGCGCCGGCTGCTGGACCTGTCGCTGCGCAATGCGCTGCTCAACTTCAAGCCCGGCAAGAAATCGCTGCTGCTGCAGGTGGCCGCGCCCGCGCTGGAGGACACGCTGGCCCGGGGCCAGGTGCTCAAGCTGCTGCCCAGCCCCGAGCTCATGCAGGGCAAGGATCCGCGCAGCCAGCCATTGCACGAGGCGCGCAGCCTGGAAGACCTGCACGGCGCGCACGCCGAAGAGGCGCTGCAGCGGCGCGAGGTCTTCATCGACCTGGAGCCGCTGGAGCTGGACAGCCGCTTTGTGGAGCTGTTCCGCGGCGCGCGCAATGCGCTGCAGGAAGGCGGCGCCAACACCTTGTTCGTGGCCCTGGGCTTTCTGGTCTGGAGCCGGCCCGACAAGCCCGATGTGCGCGTGCGCGCGCCGCTGATCCTGCTGCCCGTCACGCTGGAGCGCAAGAGCGCGCGTTCGGGCTTCACGCTGCAGGCGCATGAGGACGAGCCGCGCTTCAACCCCACGCTGGTCGAGATGCTGCGCCAGGACTTCCAGCTGGAGCTGGGCGTGCCCGCAGGCGACCTGCCGCGCGACGAGGCCGGGCTGGACATCACCGGCATCTGGGCCCGCGTGCGCGAGGCGATCAAGGACGTGCGCGGCTGGGAGGTCAGCGAGGACGTGGTGCTGTCCATGTTCTCCTTCGCCAAGTACCTGATGTGGAAGGACCTGGCCGAGCGCGCCGACCAGTTGCGCAGCTCGCCCGTGGTCGCCCACCTGATCGACACGCCGCGCGAGCCCTATCGCTCGGAGATCGCCTTTCCCGACACGCGGCGGCTGGACCAGGAGTTCACGCCGCAGCAGGTCTTCAGCCCGCTGCCGGCCGATTCATCGCAGCTGTCGGCCGTGATGGCCGCTGCGCGCGGCAAGGACTTCGTGCTCATCGGCCCGCCGGGCACGGGCAAGAGCCAGACCATTGCCAACCTGATCGCGCAGTGCCTGGCCGAGGACAAGCGCGTGCTCTTCGTGGCCGAGAAAATCGCCGCGCTGGACGTGGTCTACCGCCGCCTGCGCGAAGTGGGCCTGGGCGAGTTCTGCCTGGAGCTGCACTCCAACAAGAGCCGCAAGCTCGATGTGCTGGGCCAGCTGCAGAAATCCTGGGACTCGCATGGCCAGGTGGATGCCGAGGCCTGGGCCGCCAAGGCCAGCCAGCTCGGCCGCCTGCGCGAGCAGCTGTCGGCCTATGTGCAGCGCCTGCACCGGCGCCACGCCAACGGCTGGACCATCTACCGCGCCATTGGCGCCGTGGCCGGTGGCCAGGAGCTGCCGCGCTTGGGATTTCACTGGCCCACGCCCCAGGCCCATGACGAAGCGGGCCTGGCCCTTTTGCGCGAGACTGCGGGCCGCCTGCAGGCCAATGCCCAGGCCGTGGGCGCGCAGCATCTGAAGGACGGGCCGCTGGCCACGGTGCAGGCCAGCGACTGGTCCGTGCGCTGGCAGCAGCAGATGGTGGATGCCGCCCAGGCGCTGCACGATGCAGGCCAGGGCTTTGCCGAGGCGGCGCAGCAGCTGGGCCGGCTGCTGCGCATCGAGTGGCCGGCGCTGGGGCGCCAGGCGCGCTCGGCGCTGGGCGTGATCGCACGGGCGCTGCCTGCGGCCGCAGGCCGCAACCTGGCTTTCTGCGTGCTGCCTGACGGCGCGCGCATTGGAGAATCCCTGCAATCGGGCCTGCAGCTGCTGGCGCAGCACGGTGATCTGTCCGCACAGATTCCGGCGCCCTGGCCGGCCGAGCTGCAGACGCGCCTGGCCCAGGCGCTGGACCTGCTGGCGCAGCGCCGGCGCCTGCAGGCCGGGCTGGGCACCCCCTGGCCCGTGGCCTTGGGCGACGAGCTGGAGCGCGGCCTGCAGTGCATCGACGAGATCGCGGCGCTGCGCCAGGGCCTGTCCGTCAAGTACGGCGCGGGCGTGGGCCAGCTCAATGTCTCGCAGCTGCAGCGCGAATGGGCCAGGGCCGGCAAGTCCTTGTGGCCGCTGTCCTGGCTGGGCCGGCGCAAGGTGCGCGCGGCGCTGGAGGCCACCATCGAAGGCGCGGGCGAGCCGCGCGTGGCCGACGACCTGGCCGCCCTGGTGCGCATCCGGGGCCTGCGCGAGGAACTGGACCAGATCCAGCCCGGCGCCGCAGCCGACGGCCTGTGGGCTGGGC
>NZ_JAELTK010000106.1:0-16746 GCF_016428765.1 Delftia sp. ASV31 | reverse complement strand
CCCCCCCCCCCCCCCCCCCCCCCCCCCCCCCCCCCCCCCCCCCCCCCCCCCCCCCCCCCCCCCCCCCCCCCCCCCCCCCCCCCCCCCCCCCCCCCCCCCCCCCCCCCCCCCCTTTTTTAATGATACGCCGACCACCGAGATCTACACTGTTCGCATTTCGTCGGCAGCGTCAGATGTGTATAAGAGACAGACCCAATATTCCATATAAAATCCAAAATGAGATCAGTTAACTGAAGGCATAACAATAAAAATCAGCGCAGCACTTAATCAAGACATCAAGCCAATATACGTCATTAATTTCAACAACTCGCGCACCAAAATAATAGTTGCATTTACTACTTTAGTCGATAGCGCAACACCGGCTTACGCGCCGGCAACTCTGTGAGCCGGCTCTCCACCTGCCCCTCACGCACCAGGTACAGCAGTGCCCAATCGATTTCCCCTTTTCTGCGCCCCAGGGCCAGGACCAGCTCGGAATGGAAGAACCAGCGCCCGGAGGCCTGGCGCAGAAACCGCAGCAGCACGTCGGTGCCACTGCCCGGGCGGATGACGCCCGCAGGACGCGGGTTGTTGTGCCGCGCCCCCTCCTCGTGCCAGCCCTCCAGCTGGCCAGCCATCCAGTCCATGCAGGTCAAGCGGTGCCACCTTCTTCTTTTTGCGTGTCGTCGCGGTTCGTGTGCGCGGCCTTGGTTTCCAAGATGGTCCTCTTTCAAAAATCCAGAATCGGCGTGGCGTTGAGCAGGCCCAGCGCCCACAGCACAGCGGCTCGGTCGCGGGCATCGATGTTCGGGGCGTAGGCCAGCGCGCGCCATGCCAGGACCTGGCGCAGATGCGCGACCATGAACGTGGCTTCCTTGCGTGAGGCGGGCGCAGGCCCTTGGTCCAGCCAGGAATGGCAGGCGGCGCAGCCCCAGGCGCTGTAGTGGTCGTCGGCCTTCCTGCGCTCCCCCTTCCCGTGGATGATGCCCGGCCGTCGCGGCTGGCGAAGTGCTCCAGCAGCCTGGCCTCTTCCTCGGGCAGCAGCCGGCGCGAGCGCTGAGCCGGCTTGGCAATCACTCGCGTGCGTAGTAGTTCGGACTTGGCGCGGTGCAGCACATGCAGCGGCGCATCGATGCCGCGCGCGGCCGAAGCATGCAGGAAGACCTGGCGCAGCCACACCATGTCATTGAGCGCGGTGGCGGGGCTGGCCTCGCCTTCCGTGCGCCGCTTCTTGATGTAGCCCATCAGGTCCTGCACCGTGAGCTTGGTGGCCTGAAGGTCAGCCAGGCCAGAGGCCTGCAGCCGCGCGATGTCGGCCTTTTTGCTACGGCCCCACTCAGTCACGTTTTCGGCCGCACTGACATAATCCCGCAGTGGCTCCCCCACTGAAATTTTCTTGTGCACAGCCTGGCAGGAAGCGCGCTCCTGGTCCATTTCGTACTCGCGCCTGCGCAGCCACTCGTTGGCCAGCACTTTCCGACGGTAGGTCTGGCTTTCGCGGTGGACGAACATGCCGTTCTCCATCATCCGGATCTGTGCGGTGCAGGCAAGCGAGCAAGCAAGCCGTGCGCGCGCTTGCGTGAAGTGATGCTCCCATCTGTTTTGCTACAGATGAAGGATGTAGCAAAGCCAGCGAGAAAATCAGCAAAAACGGGGTTGAATGGCGAAGAATCAGGCAACGACGCCAGAGCAAAAAACCCAATCAGATCAATGACAAACGTAGAAAATCAAGCACCTACCAACATGTGGCGCATGTCCGTTGCGCCCATGATGGACTGGACCGACAAACACTGCCGCTACCTGCACCGACTTCTGAGCCGCCACACCTTGCTCTACACAGAGATGGTGACGACGGGCGCTCTGCTGCACGGTGATGTGCCGCGGCATCTGCGTTTCGAGGCCGAGGAGCATCCGGTGGCGCTGCAACTCGGCGGCAGCGAGCCTTCCGATCTGGCGCAGGCCGCGCGGCTAGGGGCGCAGTGGGGGTATGACGAGATCAACCTCAATTGCGGCTGCCCCAGCGAGCGGGTGCAGCGCGGCGCATTTGGCGCCTGCCTGATGAACGAGGCGCCGCTGGTGGCCGATTGCGTGAAGGCGATGGTGGATGTGGTGGATGTGCCCGTCACGGTAAAGCACCGCATTGGCATCGACAAGGATGAGAGCTACGAGTTCGTGCGCGATTTCGTGGGCACGGTGGCGGATGCGGGCTGCCGCGTGTTCATCGTGCATGCCCGCAATGCCTGGCTCAAGGGCCTGTCGCCCAAGGAAAATCGCGAGATCCCGCCGCTGCGCTACGAGATCGTGGCCCGGCTCAAGCAGGATTTTCCGGAACTGACCATTGCCATCAACGGCGGCATCAAGGCCGATGCCACGGTGCAGGAACTGCTGCAGCAGGTCGATGGCGTGATGGTGGGCCGCGAGGCCTATCACAACCCCTGGTGGCTGGCCTCGTGGGATGCGCTGTACTACGGCGATGCGAGCGTGGAGCACACGCGCGAGTCCATCGAGGAGCAGATGGTGGCGTATATGGAGCGCGAGGCGCGCACGCATGGCACGCACTGGTACTCCATCGCGCGGCATATGTTGGGGTTGCGCAACGGGCTGGCGGGGGCGCGCCGCTGGCGCCAGGTGTGGAGCAATCACCAGTTCAAGCAATTGCCGCCTTCAGAGGTGATGCGGCTTGCGCGCACCAAACCGGCCGAGGCGGCGCTTGCCGCCTAGCGCGGGGGACTGCATTGCAGGATGGCCAGGGCTGAGGCGGCCGCTCGCCCAGGCCTATCGGTAAAAACTATCACTTACGCGACAGCATCAAAGGGGTTTTACTACCAATTTTCTTAGCTTGCTGCTGATATATTGCACTGCAACATATCCAAACAACCCCTTGTATCCATGCTCTATCAGCTCTACGAAATCCAGCGCGCCATGGTCGAGCCCTTTGCCGATTTCGCGCAAGCTGCAGCCAAGCTCTACAGCAACCCCCACTCCTTGCTGAGCCAAGGTCCGATGTCCCAGCGCATGGCCGCCGGGTTCGATCTGTTCTACCGCCTTGGCAAGGATTACGAGAAGCCCGAATTCAACCTGCACAGTGTGGATGTGGGCGGCGTTGACGTGACCATCCGCGAGCGCGTCGAAGTGGACAAGCCGTTTTGCGAGCTGCGCCGCTTCAAGCGCTTCTCCGACGACACCGATACGCTGCAGACCATGCTGAGCCAGCCCGTGGTGCTGATCGTGGCGCCGCTGTCGGGCCACTACGCCACGCTGCTGCGCGATACAGTGCAAAGCATGCTGGGCGACCACAAGGTCTACATCACCGACTGGAAGAACGCCCGCCTGGTGCCCCTGGCCGATGGCGAGTTCCACCTCGACGACTACGTGAACTATGTGCAGGAGTTCATCCGCTACCTGCAGGGCAAGTACGGCCAGTGCCACGTGGTCAGCGTGTGCCAGCCCACGGTGCCGGTGCTGGCTGCCGTGTCGCTGATGGCCAGCCGTGGCGAGACGCCCCCGCTGTCCATGACCATGATGGGCGGCCCCATCGACGCGCGCCGCTCGCCGACCTCGGTGAACAACCTGGCGCAGAACCGCAGCTTCGAGTGGTTCGAGAACAACGTGATCTACCGCGTGCCCGAAGGCTATCCGGGCGTGGGTCGCCGCGTGTACCCGGGCTTCCTGCAGTACTCGGGCTTCGTGGCCATGAATCCGGACCGCCACGCCAAGAGCCACTACGACTACTTCAAGGACCTGATCAAGGGTGACGACGCCAGCGCCGAGCATCACCGCAAGTTCTATGACGAGTACAACGCCGTGCTCGACATGGATGCCGACTACTACCTCGAGACCATCGCCACGGTGTTCCAGGACTACAAGCTGGTCCATGGCACCTGGGAAGTGCGTTCGCCCGAAGGCCAGGCCGAGCTGGTGCGCCCGCAGGACATCAAGGGCAGCGCCCTGCTGACCGTCGAAGGCGAGCTGGACGACATCTCCGGCTCGGGCCAGACGCGTGCAGCGCACGATCTGTGCACGGGCATCGCGGCCGATCAGCGCAAGCACCTTGAAGTGCCGGGCGCCGGACACTACGGGATTTTCAGCGGCAGGCGCTGGAGAGAGATCGTCTACCCCCAGGTGCGCGAGTTCATCAGTGCCCACCAGCCCGAAAGCGCCACGGCCGCCAGCGCGGCAGGTCACACCAGCAGCCTGAGCGATGACGCGCCCTCGGCCACCGAGCAGCCGCGCAAGCGCGGTGCCAAGGTGCAGGCAGGCTGAGCACCGAGCAAGCCCGGCACGCCATGTCCGCCTTCGCAATCCTTGCCCGCGACGATCTGGCAGCACGCATAGACGCGGCGCTGCCGCAGACGCAGTGCACGCGTTGCGGCTACCCCGACTGCGCCAGCTATGCCCAGGCCGTGGCCTCGGGCGAGGCCGGCATCAACCAGTGCCCCCCCGGGGGCGCTGCGGGAGTGGAGAGGCTGGCTGCACTGACGGGCCGGCCCGCTGTCCCACTGAGCGCCGAGCACGGCACGGAAGCCCCGCGCACCGTGGCCGTGATCGACGAGGCATGGTGCATCGGTTGCACCCTGTGCATCAAGGCCTGCCCCACGGATGCCATCCTGGGCGCCAACAAGTTCATGCATACGGTGATCGCCGCCCACTGCACGGGCTGCGAGCTGTGCATCCCCGTCTGTCCCGTGGACTGTATCGAGCTGCACAACGCCAGCGGCCCGGCCACAGGCTGGTCTGCCTGGAGCCCCCAGCAGGCCGAGCATGCGCGCCAGCGCTATGTGCTGCGCCGAGAGCGTGAACAGGAGCGCGAGCGCCTGGGTGCCGCCCGGGCGCAGACGCCTCTTGCATTGGGGGAGCAGGAAATGGCCGACGACGCCAGCCCTTCCACGCCCTGCCCGGCGCCCCCCCTGGCGACCGACAGCAAGCAAGCCACCATCGCAGCCATCCTGGCCCGCGCACGCGCCCAGCGTGCGGGTGGCGCCTCAACGCCCAAAGGGCATTGAGTGGATGTGGGCGGGCAGCGAGACCCGCCTACGCCCGCCAGTACAAGCCTATGGATGCCCATAGATGGCCATAGACCGCCATAGGCACCCACGCAGGCCGTGGCAGGCCTACGCAGCCAGCGCCAGGCTCTTGTAGACCCCGCAACCCCAGTACAGCCCGCCATGCTTGCAGACGAAGGACATCTTGGTCTGTACCTGTTGCGTGGCAGGGTTTCTGAAGTCGTACTCCACCCAGCCTGGGCCGCGCTCGGCCTGGGCAATGATGTCGGCCAGCAGCTGCTCACCCCGCACGCCTGGCAGCTCCTGCACGCGCACGCCCACACGCGCAGGGTTGCCGCCAAAGGCGCGGTAGCTGCCGTCGGCGGCCAGGGCGAACACGTACATATCGCGGTCATGGAAGGGCTGTCCGGGGTCGTTCACGGCGGCCAGCAGTGCTTCGGTGGCCACGCCGCGCCGCGCCAGGCCCAGGGCCGACTCGACCAGGGCCACGGCTTCCTCCGCCGTGCCCTGCTGCAGCCGAAAGCGCGACACCGCCCCTGACAGCATCTGCGCGCGCTGCTGCAGCGCGCGTGCCTGGTCCAGCGCGTGGCCCACCATCTGCGCGTTGTGCTGGGTGATCTCGTCGATCTGGTGCACGGCGCGGCTGATCTCGGCCAGGCCCGTGCTCTGGTTGCCCGTGGACTGCGACAGCTCGCCCATGTGCTCGGCCACCTGGCGGATGCCTTCGGTCACGCGCTCCATGCCACGCCCGGCCGTGCGGATCAACTCGGTGCTGTGCTCCACCTGGGTCAGCGCATCGCCAATCAGGTGGCGAATCTCGCGCGCCGCCTCCGCCGAGCGGCCGGCCAGGGAGCGCACCTCGCTGGCCACCACGGCAAAGCCCCGGCCCTGCTCGCCAGCCCGTGCAGCCTCCACGGCGGCGTTGAGCGCGAGGATATTGGTCTGGAAAGCAATGCCGTCGATCACGCCGATGATCTCCCGCATGCGCCCGGCGCTGTTCTCAATGGTCTCCACCGACTCCACGGCGCGGCCCATGGCCACCACGCCTTCATCGGCGGCGCCGCGCACGGCGCTGGCCTGGTGGTGGACCACGCCCACCACATCGGCGTTGTGCTGCACGGCGCTGCTCAACTGCTCCACGCTGACCACGGTCTGGGCCAGGTTGATGGCCTGCAGCTCGGTGCGATCGGACAGCGCCTGGTGCTCGTTCACCAATTGCTGCCCGGCCTGCGCCACCAGGGCCGCGTTGCTGCGCACATCGGCCACCATGCCCGACAGCGAGGTGACCATGCCTCCCAGCAACGCCTTGGGCGTCTGGACAGCACCAGCGCCCTCCTGCGAGGCGGCCGCCTCCACGGTCACGCGCTGGCTCAGGTCGCCCTGGGCGATGCCCTGCATGGCCTGCTGCAGCAATTCCCGCTCGCCGATCACCCGCGACCAAAGCCTGTGCATGCCGCCCAGCAGCAGTCCGGCCCACAGCAGCAAGGCTCCCCAAACCCAGGGGCCCATGCCCGCCGAGCCGGCCACCAGCGCTAGCAGCGCCAGAAGCGGCCCCGCCAATGCCCACACGGCGCATACAAGGAAGCCGCCCCCGGGGCCGGATGTATGCTTACGATGCCTGTTTCCCACTTTTTCCATGCCAGCGCCTGCCTGCATAGCTGATTGCCTCTCTAGTCATTGGTATCTGGAATTCACCGTTCACGAGGCCCCGCCACACGAGATGGCATGGCCCCAGTCGAGACCATGCCAGAATAGGTAACAGAATGCAAAAAAGCCAGCGTGCAGACCCGCAGTCCCCTGTGGCAACGGCATGCCGAAAGCGCATCAATCCATAATGCGAGCCCATGAATCCCCTGCTCTCCCGACTCCAGCCCTACCCGTTTGAGCGTCTTCGCAAACTGTTCGCCGGGGTCCAGCCACCGGCGGGCGTGCGCCCCATCAGCCTTGGCATCGGAGAGCCCCGCCATGCCACGCCGGCGTTCATCGAACAGGCGCTGAGCGCCGACCTCGGCGGCCTGGCCAAGTACCCCGCCACGGCGGGCGAGCCCGCGCTGCGCGAGGCCTGCGCCCAATGGGCTCGCCAGCGCTATGGCATTGCCCTGGACGCCGCCACCCAGGTGCTGCCCGTCAACGGCTCGCGCGAGGCACTGTTTGCCTTCACCCAGGTGGTGGTGGATGCCAGCCAGGACGGCGCGCGCGTGATCTGCCCCAACCCGTTCTATCAAATCTACGAAGGCGCCACCCTGCTGGCCGGCGCCCAGCCGTACTACGCGCCCAGCGACGCCGCGCGCAACTTCGCAGTGGACTGGGACAGCGTGCCCGCCGACGTGTGGGAAAAGACCCAGCTGATCTTCGTTTGCTCGCCCGGCAACCCCACGGGCGCGGTGATGCCGCTGGCCGAGTGGGAAAAGCTGTTTGCCCTGTCCGACCGCTACGGCTTCGTGATTGCCAGCGACGAGTGCTACAGCGAGATCTATTTCGACGGCACCGCCCCCCTGGGCGGCCTGGAAGCCGCGCAGCGCCTGGGCCGCACGGACTACAAAAACCTGCTGATGTTCACCAGCCTGTCCAAGCGCAGCAATGTGCCCGGCCTGCGCAGCGGTTTCGTGGCGGGCGATGCGGCCCTGATCAAGGCCTTTTTGCTGTACCGCACCTACCACGGCGGCGCCATGAGCCCCGTGGTGCAGACGGCCAGCATGGCGGCCTGGGCCGACGAGGCCCATGTCGAGGAAAACCGCCGCCTGTACCGCGAAAAGTTCAACCAGGTCACGCCCGTGCTGGCGCGCGTGATGGATGTGCGCCTGCCCGACGCAAGCTTCTACCTGTGGGCCGGCATTCCCGAATCGCTGGGCCTGGACGACGCCGACTTTGCACGCGAGCTGTATGCCGCCACCGGCGTGACCGTGCTGCCCGGCAGCTACCTGGCGCGCGAGGCCAATGGCCGCAACCCCGGTGCCGGGCGCGTGCGCATGGCCCTGGTGGCCGAGACCGCAGAATGCCTGGAAGCCGCCCAGCGCATTGCACAGTTCATAGAATCGCGCCAGCGCTGAGACAGCCCTGCGCTCCCCTTTCCTCACAAACCCTTTGATCACCAAAGCCATATGACGCAACAGCTGCAATCCATCATCGACACCGCCTGGGACAACCGTGCCAGCCTCTCCCCCGCTGCCGCCCCCAAGGAAGTGACCGAGGCCGTGGACCACGTGATCGAAGCCCTGAACAACGGCCAGCTGCGCGTGGCCACGCGCGAAGGCGTGGGCCAGTGGACCGTGCACCAGTGGATCAAGAAGGCCGTGCTGCTGTCCTTCCGCCTCAAGGACAACGTGCTGATGCAGTCCGGCGACCTGAACTTCTTCGACAAGGTGCCCACCAAGTTCGCCGGCATGACCGAGGCCGAGATCGCCGCCACCGGCGTGCGCGTGGTGCCCCCGGCCGTGGCCCGCCGCGGCAGCTTCGTGGCCAAGGGCGCGATCCTGATGCCTTCCTACGTGAACATCGGCGCCTATGTGGATGAAGGCACCATGGTCGACACCTGGGCCACCGTGGGCTCCTGCGCCCAGGTCGGCAAGAACGTGCACCTGTCCGGCGGCGTGGGCCTGGGCGGCGTGCTGGAGCCGCTGCAGGCCAACCCGACCATCATCGAGGACAACTGCTTCATCGGCGCGCGTTCCGAGATCGTCGAAGGCGTGATCGTGGAAGAGAACTCCGTGATCTCCATGGGCGTGTACATCGGCCAGTCCACCCCCATCTATGACCGTGCGACCGGCGAGACCAGCTATGGCCGCGTGCCTGCCGGCTCGGTGGTGGTGTCGGGCAACCTGCCCAAGGACAACGGCCGCTACAGCATGTACGCCGCCATCATCGTCAAGAAGGTCGATGCCAAGACCCGCTCCACCACGAGCCTGAACGACCTGCTGCGCGATTGATCCGCATCCGCACCGCGCCAAAGGCGTGGTTGCGGCGCCCAAACATCCCCTGTTCAGGGGATGGAGCAAGGCATACTCTCGAGGGCGTCCCCGGCCACCAGGCAGCGGACGCCCGTTTCACGTCACAAGAGCGTGCAGACGATCCAAGAACAGCGGCAGTACACGAATTTGGGGGAAAACATGGGCACGATGGAGAGGATTTTGCGCCTGATGGGCGAGAAGCAGGCGTCCGACGTCTACCTGGCGGTCAACGCGCCGGCGCTGATCAAGATCAACGGCGAATGCGTGCCCATCAACAACCAGCTGCTGCCGCCCGACGCGCCGCGCAGCCTGCTGGCCGAGATCGTGCCGGCCGAGCGCCTGCAGGAGCTGGACGAAACGGGCGAGCTCAACATGGGCGTGCCGCTGCGCGGCGTGGGGCGTTTTCGCGTCAGCGCCATGCACCAGCGCGGCAGCTGCGCCGTGGTGATCCGCTTCATCGCCCAGCACATTCCGGCCATGGACACGCTGAACCTGCCGCCCGTGCTGGGCGAGCTGATCATGCAAAAGCGCGGCCTGCTGCTGGTCGTGGGCTCCACGGGCTCGGGCAAGAGCACGACGCTGGCCTCGATGATCGATGCGCGCAACGAAAAGCTCACGGGCCACATCCTCACCATCGAGGACCCCATCGAATACCAGTTCCGCAACAAGCGCTCCATTGTCAACCAGCGCGAAGTGGGCTCGGACACGGCATCGCTGCAGATCGCGCTCAAGAACGCGCTGCGCCAGGCGCCCGACGTGATCCTGATCGGCGAAATCCGCGACCGCGAGACCATGTCCTCGGCCATGGGCTTTGCGCAGTCGGGCCACCTGTGCCTGGCCACGCTGCACGCCAACAACAGCTACCACGCGCTCAACCGCATCCTGTCCTTCTTCCCCGAGGAAATCCGCCCCACCATGCTGGGCGAGCTGTCGGCAGCGCTCAAGGGCGTGATCTCCCAGCGCCTGGTGCGCACCGTGGACGGCGGCCGCATGCCGGCCGTCGAGGTCATGCTCAACACCAAGCTGATCGCCGACCTGATCGAGCGCGGCAACTTTTCGGGCGTCAAGGAGGCCATGGAAAAATCCATGGCCGAAGGCTCGCAGACCTTTGAAGAGGCGCTGGCGCAGCTGGTCCGCTCCGGCCGCATCGACCGCGCCGAAGCCCTGGCCTTCGCCGATTCGCCCACCAACCTGATGTGGCGCCTGGAAAACGACGTGGTCAAGGCCAGCCATGCCGCGCCGTCCAGCCAGTTCGCCGAACTGGCCACGCCCGGCGAGGACGACATGCCCTCGTTCACGGAAATCATGCTGGAAGTCAAGCCGAACTGATCGACTGGCCCCGCAGCGTTCACAATGTCGGAGCACGCTGGCGGCAGCCGGCCCTCCGACTTTTTTGTTTTTTGATTCCACCCACCATGTCCCGCACCCTGCAACTGACCGAGCAGCTGATCAGCCTGCCCTCCGTCACTCCCGAAGACGCCGGCTGCCTCGAACTCCTGGCCGATGCCCTGCAGCCCATGGGCTTTGCCTGCGAGCGCATCGACAGCGGCCCCGACAGCTTTCGCGTGCGCAACCTCTGGGCCCGGCGCTCCGGGACAGGCGCCGACCGGCCCGTGCTGGTCTTTGCCGGCCATACCGACGTGGTGCCCACCGGCCCGCTGGAGCAGTGGAGCAGCCCGCCCTTCGTGCCCACGCACCGCGACGGCAAGCTGTACGGCCGCGGCGCCAGCGACATGAAGACCTCCATCGCCGCCTTCGTCGTGGCGCTGGAGGAATTCCTGGCCGAGACACCGGCTCCCTCCTTCGACATTGCCCTGCTGCTGACCAGCGACGAGGAAGGCCCCTCGGTGGACGGCACCAAGGTCGTGGTCGAGCTGCTGCGCGAGCGCGGCGAGCGCCTGGACTGGTGCATCGTCGGCGAGCCCACTTCGGTGGAGCGCACGGGCGACATGATCAAGAACGGACGCCGGGGCACCATGAGCGGTCGCCTCACGGTCAAGGGCATCCAGGGCCACATCGCCTACCCGCAGCTGGCGCGCAACCCCGTCCACCAGGCCCTGCCGGCCCTGGCCGAACTGGCTGCCACGCGCTGGGACGAGGGCAATGCCTTCTTCCCGCCCACCAGCTGGCAGATCAGCAACATGCATGGCGGCACGGGCGCGTCCAACGTCATTCCCGGCCATGTGACCATCGACTTCAACTTCCGCTTCTGCACCGAGTCCACGGCCGAATCGCTGCAGCAGCGCGTGCACGCCGTGCTGGACCGCCACGGGCTGGAGTACGAGCTGGCCTGGACCATTGGCGGCCAGCCCTTCCTGACCACGCCGGGCACGCTGGTGAGCGCAGTGCAGGCGGCCATCCGCGCCGAGACCGGCCTGGAGACCGAGCTGTCCACCACGGGCGGCACCAGCGACGGCCGCTTCATCGCCCAGATCTGCAGCCAGGTCGTGGAAGTGGGCCCGCCCAACGCCAGCATCCACAAGATCGACGAGCACATCGTGGTGGCCGACATCGAGCCCATCAAGAACATTTACCGCCGCACGCTCCAGGAGCTGCAGCGCCAGCAGGCCGTCTGAACGCGACCAAGGAGCCGACGATGACATCCGCCCCCACCCCTGCCAATATTCCCGCCATCTCGGGCAGCAACATCGCCGACCTCGTAGCCTCGGGCGCCGCAGCGCTCACGGCGGCCGGCGTGGCCTTTGGCCACGGCACGGCCACGGCCGAAGACGAAGCGGCCTGGCTCACGCTGTGGAAGCTGGGCCTGCCGCTGGACAGCGAACTGGCACCCGGCGCGCCCGAATCCCTGGCCGACCAGGCCGTCAGCGCCCAGCAGCAGGCCGAAGTGGCCGAGCTGTTCGCAGAGCGCATCCGAACGCGCAAGCCCGCCGCCTACCTCACGCGCGAGGCCTGGCTGCAGGGCGTGCCCTTCTACGTGGACGAGCGCGCCATCGTGCCGCGCAGCTTCATTGCCGAGCTGCTGGCCGACGGCAGCATCGACGGCTGGCTGTCCGACCGCACGCGCCGCGTGCTGGACCTGTGCACCGGCAACGGCAGCCTCGCCTGCCTGGCCGCCATGGCCTGGCCCGAGGTCGAGGTCACGGGCGCCGACATCTCGGCAGACGCGCTGGCCGTGGCGCGCATCAACGTGGACCGCCATGAACTCGCCGAGCGCGTGCAATTGCTGGAGAGCGACGGACTGGCCGCCCTTCCCGGCCCCTGGGACCTGGTGCTGTGCAACCCGCCCTATGTGAATGCCGACAGCATGTCGCGCCTGCCCGCCGAATACCAGGCCGAGCCCGAACTGGCGCTGGCCGGCGGCGCTGACGGCATGGACTTCGTCCGCCGCCTGCTGCTGGACCTGCCTTCACGTCTGGCCAAGGAAGGCGTGGTCGTGCTGGAAATCGGCAATGAAAAGGACTTCTTCGAAGCCGCCTTCCCCGACCTGCCCGTGTTCTGGCTGGACACCAGCTCGGGCGACGAGCAGGTGCTGCTGATCACCCAGGAGGCACTGCGCGCCTGGACCGAAGGCGACATCGAGGCCCTGCGCCCCACCTACCGCCCCCTGGGCTGAGATGGACCTGCGGGCGCTGCGCTACTTCATCGCGGTGCTGGAGGCGGGCAGCCTCTCGCGCGCCGCGCACTCGCTGTACGTGGCCCAGCCCGCGCTCACGGCGCAGATCAAGAAGCTGGAAGGCGAGCTGGGCGCCCAGTTGCTGGAGCGCAGCCACGCCGGCGTGACTCCCACGCCGGCCGGCGCCCAGCTGTACGAGGACGCACGCCGCCTGCTGTCCGACGCCGATGCGATGCGCGAGCGCATACAGCGCCTGCCCCAGGGCCCCGAAGGCTCGGTCACCATCGCCTTGCCCTTTTTGCTGACCAGCCTGCTGGCCGGCCCCGTGATCGCCAGCCTGCGCAACAGCCACCCGCGCATACGCATCTTCGTGCTCGACGACCTCAGCCTCATGGTGCAAAAAGCCATGCTGGACCGGCGCGCAGACCTGGCCATTCTTGTGGACACGGCCAGCCTGCACGACATGCAGGTGCAGCCCATGGCCGAGGAATCCATCTACGTCTGCGGCCAGGACGTCGACGGCAGCGTGGCCCCGCTGCTGCGCCCCGCGCCGGACGGCGGCCTGCCTCACATGGACTTTGCCCACGCCTGCCAGCTGCCGCTGGTGCTGCAGTCGCGGCGCTTTTCCATCCGCCAGACCGTGGAGGCCGCGGCCGACGCGCGCAACCTGCGGCTGAACATCGTCCACGAACACGATTCCGCCCGCGTCATCCGCTCGCTCTACCACTGCGGCGCGGGCTTCACCTTCACGCCCGCCTGTTCACTGAGCGATGCGCCCGCCTGGCTGCGCGAGGAAGCCAAGGCTGCGCCCACGGCCATCCAGCACGGCTGGATCGTGGCCCAGGTCACGGCGCCCGAACTGCTGCGCCGCTACTTCCTGGCCGTGCAGGCCAACCGCAGCAGCGATCCGGCGCTGCAGGTAGTCCAGCAGGCGCTGATGGCACAGGCCCGGCAACTCATCACGGCCGGCATCTGGCAGGCACGCTGGCAGCAGGCATGACGGCATGACCGCAGGGGTCTGGGCACGGGGTCATCAGCAAATACCGCAAGGGTTGATCTGGACATCAATTTTTCTGATGCGCCTGAATCACTAAACGGTATTTCCCCGCTCCAGGCCTCTTCTGGAACAGTGCATGGCACGCCGCGCAAAACGCGCGGCTTCAGCCAAGGAATGCCATGCACGAGACATCCCGGCCCACCGCAGGCCACACCCATTCCCACTCCCTTCCCATCCCCAATGTCGGCGAACTGGTCGCGCGCAGTTGCAGGGCCCACGGCGTGCAGCCGGCCGTGACCAGCGCCGCGCGCAGCATCAGCTATGCCGAGCTGGAACAGCGCTCCAACCGCCTGGCGAACGCCCTGCTTGCCCAGGGCCTGGCCCGTGGCGACCGCGTGGGCATCTACCTGCCCAACTGCGTGGAAATCGTGGAGATCGAGATCGCCTGCTACAAGGCCGGGCTCATCAAGGCGCCCTTCAACGCACGCCTTTCGCCGCGCGAAGTGGGCGATATCGCGGCCAACAGCGATGCCGCCGTCATCGTGACCACCGCAGCGCGCGCCGAGGCCTTCAAGCCGCACCTGCAGTCTGCCGACGTGCGCCTGCTGCTGCTGGACGGCCCCGCCGGCGAAAGCTACGAGGCCCTGCTCGCCCGCGCCAGCGACCGCTTCCAGCCCGTGGCCGTGCAGGAGCACGAGGTGGCCGTGCTCCACTACACCTCGGGTTCATCGGGCGTGCTCAAGGCCGCCATGCAGACCTTCGGCAACCGCCTGGCCCAGCTGCGCAAATTCCTGATGCGCGGCGAGGGCATGCAGGCCGGCCACGTGCTGGGACTGGTCGGTCCGGTCACGCACGCCTCGGGCATGCAGATGGTGCCGGCGCTGTGCACGGGAGCCACCATCCACCTGTTCTCGGGCTTCGAGCCGGGCGCCTTCATGGCCGAGATGCAGGCGCGGCGCGTCACCCATACCTTCATGGTGCCCACCATGATCAACATGCTGCTGGCCGAGATCGGCGGCCGCTACCGCCCCCTGCCCGACCTGCTGCGCCTGGGTTACGGCGCAGCGCCCATGGCGCCGGCACGCATCCTGCAGGCCATGGACGTGTTCGGCCCCATCCTGTCGCAGGGCTATGGCGCGGGCGAGACCACCTCCGGTGTCTGCGGCCTGACGGTGCAGGACCACCTGCAGGCGCGCGCATCGCGCCCCGAGCGGCTGGCTTCCTGCGGCCGGCCCTTCCTGGAATCCCTGGTCGAGGTGCTGGACGACGAGGGCCGCCCGGTGCCCGAGGGCGAGATCGGCGAGATCGTGGTCAGCGGCGCCGATGTCTTTGCAGGCTACTGGCGCGCGCCCGAGCTGACGGCCGAGGTGCTCAGGAACGGCCGCTACCACACGGGCGATCTGGCCCGCATGGACGAGCAGGGCTTTGTCTACATCGTGGACCGCAAGAAGGACATGGTCATCAGCGGAGGCTTCAACGTCTATCCGTCCGAGGTGGAGTCCGTGCTCTACGAACATGCCTCGGTGGCCGATGCCTGCGTGTTCGCCATCCCCGACGACAAATGGGGTGAGGCCGTGGCCGCCCACATCGTGCTCAAGCCCGGCCTGGCCGGCGACAGTGCCGCGCTGGACAGCTTCTGCGCCGAGCGCCTGGGCGGCTTCAAGCGCCCGCGCCACATCGAATTCGTGCAGCAGTTGCCCAAGAACCCCAACGGCAAGGTCATGCGCCGCGCCGTGCAGGCGCCCTACTGGGCCAACCACGCCCGTAAGGTGAACTGAGATGAACGCCAAAGACACTCTCCCCGCCGCCAACGCTGCCCTGCTGGAAATGCCTTTTGAAGGCTCCGAGCGCGCAGCCGGCCTGATCGACGCGCTCAACGCCTTCATCCACGGCGAACTGGCCGACCTCGCCCGCGCGCATGGCGTGGACCATGAAAACAGCGCCTCCACCGAACTGCTGCGCCAGGTCTGGAAGCTGTCGCATGCGCGCGGCTTCTACGGCATGACCCTGCCCGAGGCCATGGGCGGCGCCGGCCTGTCCGTGCTCGACCAGGTGCTGGTCAAGGAGGCCATCTACGCCACGGGCTCGCCCTTCGCGCCCCATGTGCTGGGCGAACTCAGCGGCCCGCCGCGCATAGGCGCGCTGATCCGCAAGGCCACGCCTTTGCAGATGGAGCAGTTCATCCTGCCCGTGGCGCGCGCCGAGAAATCCATCTGCTTTGCACTGACCGAGGCAGCGGCCGGCTCGGACGCGGGCGCGCTGGAGACGCGCGCCGTGCTCGAAGGCGATCACTACGTGCTGCACGGCCGCAAGCGCTTCATCTCGGGCTCGCCGTTTGCCGACTTCGCCGTGCTCATGGCCTCGACCGCGCCCGAGGGCAGCCCGCAGCGCGAGATCAGCGCCTTCTTCGTGGACCTGCGTGCCCCGGGCGTGCAGGTGGTCAGCGGCTACAAGACCATGGCGGGGCAATCGAGCACGGGGGACATCGTGCTCGACGGCTGCCGCGTGCCCGCTGCCCAGTTGATCGGCGAGCCGGGCCGGGGCCTGGCCCTGGCGCTGGGCCGCATCACCGTCAACCGCCTGCTGCACTGCCCGGCCATGCTGGGCCTGGCCCAGGTGGCGCTGCGCGATGCGCGCGACTATGCGCTGGGGCGCCAGCAATTCGGCCGCAGCATTGCCCAGTTCCAGTCCATACAGCACATGCTGGCCGACATGGCCACCGAATGGATGGCCGCGCGCGCACTGATGGTGCAGACGGCCCGCGCCATCGACGCCGGCATCGATGCGCGCGCCCAGGCCTCGATGAGCAAGCTGTTCTGCTCGGAGACGGCGTTCCGCATCGCCGACCGCGCCGTGCAGATCCATGGCGGCGAAGGCATCGTCCAGGGCCGGCGCGTGGAATTCCTGTTCCGCATGCTGCGCATGTACCGCGTGCTCACGGGCACCAGCGAGATACAGCGCAACACCATCGCCAAGGAACTGCTGGAGCGGGCCGGCGCCTGAGGCCGGCCGGCATAGAAGCGAAAAGACAAGGAGACAACGCCATGCAAGACAATCCATCCCAAAGGCCGGACCGACGCCGATTCCTGCGCGCTGCGGGCGCCGCATCGCTTGCCGCAGGCCTGCCCTGGGCCACCACAGCCGCCACAGCCGCCACACATGACAGCGCCTGGCCCACGCGCCCCATCAAATGGGTGGTGCCCTACCTGGCCGGCACCAGCCCCGACACGGCCGCGCGCATCGTGG
>NZ_JAELTK010000105.1:0-16936 GCF_016428765.1 Delftia sp. ASV31 | reverse complement strand
CGATCAGCGAAGCCTTGAATTCTAGCACAGTTTTTAGCGTCGTTGCAATCAAATTTCTTCGATCTTCTCAACACCAGCGATCTGCATCGCTTCTCTTCAGCAGAGCCTTGCATTGTAGCACGTTTTTCGCGCTGTCTACAAGACTTTTCTGACTCATCGCTGTCAGCAAGGCAGTGTGGCGACGAGGGATCGAACTATAGCATGGGTTTTTACCGATGGCGTGAAATTCGTGAACTTCCTTGCAGACCCGTGAAGAAGCCACCGCCCCGCCCTCTGAAACCGGCCCGGAGCCTGCCCTGCGGGCAGGCTCCGGGCGGGGAGGCCTTGCTGCCTGCACCAGGAATCGGGCCCGCATAGATAATGCGCGCACGATGGCATTGATTACTTTGATAGACGCCCAACTGGCGTTCGGGCATGTGGCGCTTCTCGACCACGCCCAGTTTTCCCTGGAGAGCGGCGAACGTGTGGGCCTGATCGGTCGAAACGGCGCAGGGAAGTCCTCTTTGTTGAAGATTCTTGGCGGACTGGCCAAGGCCGATGACGGCCAGGTCCAGACGCAGTCCGGTATCCGCATTACTTATGTGGCGCAGGAGCCGGTGCTTGTGCCCGAGCAGACGATCTTCGAGTCGGCGTCCGCCGGCATTGCCGAGGTGATCGCCGTGCGCGAGCGCTATCTGGCGGGTGGCGAGGGCGAGGATCTCGATGCGCTGCAGTCCCAGATCGAGGCCTATGACGCCTGGAATTGGGAGCAGCGCGTGGAAGAGACGCTGCAGCGGCTGCACCTGGATCCCGACGCTCTGGTGGGCACGTTGTCCGGGGGAATGAAGAAGCGCGTTGCGCTTTCCCAGGCGCTGGTGGCCCGTCCTGACGTGCTGCTGCTGGACGAGCCTACCAACCACCTGGATCTGGATGCCATCGAGTGGCTGGAGGAGCTGCTGCTGAACTTCAAGGGCAGCGTGGTGACCATTACCCACGACCGCTCCTTCCTGGACCGCGTCTCCACGCGCATCGTTGAGCTGGATCGTGGAACGCTGCGCTCCTATCCCGGCAATTTCGTTCAGTACCAGCAAACCAAGGAAGATCAGCTGGCCCAGGAAGCCGTGATCAACGCCAAGGCCGACAAGCTGCTGGCCCAGGAGGAGGTGTGGATCCGCAAGGGCGTGGAGGCGCGTCGCACACGCAGCCAGAGCCGCATCGGCCGATTGGAGCAGTTGCGGGCCAACCGCGCTGCCCGCCGTGATGTGCTGGGCGGGGTGAAGATGGACATTGCCTCGGGCCGGGGCGATGGCTACCAGGGCAAGATCGTGGCCGAGCTGACCGATGTGGCCAAGTCCTTTGGCGACAAGCAGATCGTCTCGCATTTCAGCGCCACCATCCTGCGCGGTGACAAGGTGGGACTGATCGGGCCCAACGGTGCCGGCAAGACGACGCTGCTCAAGATGATTCTGGGCGAACTGGCGCCTGACAGCGGCAACGTGCGGCTGGGTGCGAATCTGCAGGTGGCTTACTTCGACCAGATGCGGCACCAGATCGATATGGATGCCACGCTGGAGGATTTCATCAGCCCCGGCAGCGAGTGGATAGAGATCGGCAACCAGAAAAAGCACGTGAAGAGCTATCTGTCGGATTTCCTGTTCTCTCCGGCACGCGCTCACTCTCCTGTGCGTTCACTGTCCGGCGGCGAGCGCAACCGCCTGCTGCTGGCGCGCCTGTTTGCCCGCCCCGCGAATGTGCTGGTTCTGGACGAGCCGACCAACGACCTCGATATCGAGACGCTGGAGATGCTGGAAGACCTGCTGCAGAACTACGACGGCACGGTGTTCCTGGTCAGCCATGACCGCAGTTTCCTGGACAACGTGGTCACCAGCACCATTGCCTGGGAAGGGCCGGGCAAGTGGCGCGAATACGAAGGCGGCGTGCAGGACTGGCTGGACCAGTCGCGCCGCAGCCAGGATCTGGCCGAGGCCGCACAGCCCAAGCCTGCCAAGGAAGAGGCCAAGCCGACGGCGGTACGCAGCGACAGCAAGCCCAAGCGCAAGCTCAGCTACAAGGAGCAGCGCGAGCTCGATCAGTTGCCCGAGACCATTGCATCGCTGGAGGCGGAGCAGAAATCCATTCGCGAGGCCCTGGCCGACGGCTCGCTGTATGCCAACGACAACTCCCGCGCCGTTCAGTTGCACCAGCGCGATGGCGAGATCGATGAGCAGCTGATGGAGGCACTGGAGCGCTGGAGCGCCTTGTCCGAGTAAGCACCGTGTCGAACTGACGAAAAAAAGAGCGCCATGCGCTCTTTTTTTCATGGAGGCCGCCAGAGCCGGCCGTTGCGCTCAGATGCGGTGGTGCACCTGGTCCGAACCTATGCGCAGCTTGCCCAGCAAGGCGGCGGCGATCTGGTTGAGGGGCAGCACTTCGTCGGCAGCGCCGTGGGCGATGGCCTCGCGCGGCATGCCGAAGACGATGCAGCTGGCCTCGTCCTGCACGAGGTTGTAGCTGCCTGCATCGCGCATTTCGCGCATGGCGACCGCACCATCGGCGCCCATGCCGGTGAGCATGATGCCGTAGGCGTTGCGGCCCGCGCAGGCGGCCACCGACTTGAACAGCACTTCGACCGAAGGCTTGTGGCGATTCACCGGCGGGCTGTCATCGACCACGGCGACATAGTTGGCGCCGCTGCGCTGCACGGAAAAATGCTTGCCACCTGGGGCGATATAGGCATGACCGGGCAGCAGGCGCTCGCCGTGCTGCGCTTCCTTCACGGTCATCTGGCACAGGCTGTTGAGCCGGGCCGCGAAGCTGGTGGTGAAGCCCGGCGGCATGTGCTGGGTGATGACGATGGCCGGGCAGTCGGCCGGCAGATGGGTGAGCACTTCGCGGATGGCCTCGGTGCCGCCCGTGGAGGCGCCGATGGCAACCAGCTTCTCCGTGGAAAGCCGCCCGAGCAGCGACGTCGGTGCAGCCTGGCGCGGCACGGCCGAACCTGCAGAGGAAGCGACCGGCGCTGCCGCGCTGCCTGCGGCAGAGGCTGGACTGCGGGGAGCGACCGGCAGACGCCGTACCTGGGCCACGGCAGCAACGCGGATCTTGTCCACGATCTGCGCGGCCAGTTCCTGCAGGCCGTTGGAGACACCCACGCGCGGCTTGGCCACGAAGTCGATGGCGCCCAGCTCCAGTGCGCGCATGGTGACCTCGGCGCCGCGTTCGGTCAGCGTGGAGATCATGACCACCGGCATGGGACGCAGGCGCATGAGCCGGCCCAGGAAGTCGATGCCATCCATGCGCGGCATTTCCACATCGAGCGTGATCACGTCGGGATTCATCTCGCGAATCATTTCGCGTGCGATCAGCGGGTCATTGGCCGAGCCGATGCATTCCATGTCGTGCTGGCGATTGATGATCTCGGACAGCAGACTGCGCACCAGCGCAGAGTCGTCCACCACGATCACCCTGATTTTCCTGTCCATTCCTTTGAACCTTCCTCAAAACAGGTCGACCGAGCCGCCTGCCGTATTGCGTGCCACGACGGCTGCATTGCCGCGCGTGAATTCCTGCTGTACCAGCTCCTCCGGATGGGCATGTGCCAGGCGCTTGACCATGGCCTTGCCGCTGGCGGGGAAGAACACCACCTTGCGAGGGTAGATGTCCAGCACATCCTCCGAGACGATGGGGATGCGTTCGGTCTGCAGATACTGCGTGACGAAGGCGGTATTGCGTTCGCCCACGTTCATGGTGGTGAAGTTGTGCATCACCTGCCCGCCGCCGAAGATCTTGGCCTGCAGCGACTCGCGCCGGGCACCGAGCTTGAGCATTTCGTTGATCAGCAACTCCATGGCGTACGAGCCGTAGCGGCCCGATGCATCGGCAGAGTCGCCGTCGGGCAGCATGAAATGGTTCATGCCGCCCACGCGCATGGTGCGGTCCCAGATGCAGGCCGAGATGCAAGAGCCCAGCACGGTGACCAGGATCACGTCCTCGTTGGAGACAAAGTATTCGCCGGGCAGCACCTTGACGGCGTTGTGCTGGAAATGCGGGTCGTAATAGAAGAACGAAGCCTCGCCAGGGTAGCGCTGCTGGCGCTTGAGCTGCTCCAGCGAGGAACGCGGCACCGGATCGCCCGGCGCCGGATAGTCTGCAGCGGTATAGCTGTTGATGCGCGGCATCCGGCGACGCTCCGAGGGCGCCGGTGGCGGTGCGAAGGCAGGGCGGTCTCCGATCATGGGAGCACCCCCTGGCGTGCGGCAGGACCTGCGTCAGCGGCGCTCATAGACGGTCTTCCCCTTGAGCGTGAACAGATCGCGCGATTCACTGAAGTTCTCGGCATGCCCGACGAACAACAGGCCACCGGGCTTCATCACGCGGTGGATGCGCTCCAGCACGCGGCGCTGCGTGGCCGCGTCGAAGTAGATCATCACGTTGCGGCAGAAGACCACGTCGAAGGGGTCTCGGAACGGCCAGTCGTCACGGATCAGGTTGACGTTGAGAAACTCCACCAGGCGGCGCAGTTCGGGCTTGACGCGCACCAGGCCCGCATTGCCGGCCTTTCCCCGCAGGAAAAAGCGGTGCAGGCGCTCGGCGCTCATGCCCTTGATGCTTTCGGCGCGGTAGACGCCGGCCGATGCCGTGTCCAGCACGCGCGAGTCGATGTCGCTGGCCTGCAGCTGAAAGCTGGGCGTGGCACCCAGCGCTTCCAGCGCCGTCATGACGATGGAGTAAGGCTCCTCCCCGGTCGAGGCCGCATTGCACCAGACCTTCCAGGCCGTGCCGGCCGGCTTGCTGCGCAGATGCTGGGCAAAGATCTCGAAATGGTGCTGCTCGCGAAAGAACGCCGTGAGATTGGTGGTCAGCGCGTTCACGAACTCCTGCCACTCCACGCCGTCGGACTGCGACTCCAGCCAGTCCAGGTAGGTGGAGAAGCTGTCGTAGCCCGTCTCGCGCAGGCGCCGCGACAGGCGGCTGTAGACCATGGCGTGCTTGCCATCGTGCAGGCTGATGCCGGCCCGCTGGTAGATCAGCGCCTGTACGCGGGCAAAGTCCCGCGACGACCATTCGAATTCGCGCCCCTGGGCCAGGGGCCCGTTGGCATCCCCGTCGTCGGCGACGGGACGTGCGGCCAGTGCCGCATTGGAAGAGCCGGATCGCATGAGGGCGCTCAGTGCAAGAACGGGTCTCAGTCGACCGAGGCGACCAGGCCCATGTCCACGTTGTTCATGAGCTTTTCGATGTCCAGCAGGATGAGCATGCGCTCGCCCACGGAACCCAGGCCCAGGATGCAGCCGCTGTCGATGGCGCTTTCGATGTCCGGCGCGGGGCGCACGGCTTCGGGAGCCAGTTCCATCACGTCGCTGACCGAGTCCACCACGATGCCCACCACGCGGTTGCGCAGGTTCAGGATGATGACGACGGTGAAGCTGTTGTATTCCACCTGGGAGCAGTTGAACTTCAGCCGCATGTCCACGATGGGCACGATGGTGCCGCGCAGATTGACCACGCCCTTGATGAATTCCGGCGCATTGGCGATGCGGGTCGGCGGCTCGTAGCCGCGGATTTCCTGCACCTTCAGGATGTCGATGCCGTATTCCTCCTGGTCCAGGCGGAAGGTCAGGTACTCGCGCGCGCCGGTGGCGACGCCTTCTGCGGTCTTAGCGATCACGCTCATTGCTCAGCTCCTCAACTGTCGGGCCCGCGCCGTGGTGGCGCAGGCCATGGTTTCTTGGCGGCGCGCAGGCACTGCCTGCGGCGCCGTCGATTGTGGTCAGGTATCCCTGTCCCGTTCAGTGGCGTGCACGACGCACCAGCGCGCCGGTGTCCAGAATCAGCGCCACCGTGCCATCGCCCAGGATGGTGGCGCCCGAAACGTTGGGCACCTTGCGGTAGTTCGATTCCAGGTTCTTGACCACCACCTGGTGCTGGCCCAGCAGCTCGTCGACCAGCAAGGCCACGCGGCTGCCGTCGGACTCGACCACCACCATGATATTGCTGGACTGGCTGGTGTCGCTGCGCGGCACGCGGAAGGTCTTTTCCAGCGCGAACACGGGCATGTACTCGTCACGCACCTTGACCAGCTGCGTGCCGTTGGCCACGGTGTTGACGTCTTCGGCCTTGACCAGGAAGGACTCGACCACCGAGGACAGCGGCAGGATGTAGACCTCGTCGCTGACGCCGACCGACATGCCATCCATGATGGCCAGGGTCAGCGGCAGGCGAACGGCCACGCGCATGCCCTTGCCCTGGGTGGACTCGATCTCGACCGAGCCGCCCAGCGCCGCGATATTGCGCTTGACCACGTCCATGCCCACGCCGCGCCCGGACACGTCGGTGACCACGTCGGCCGTGGAGAAGCCCGGCGCGAAGATCAGCTGCCAGACATCCTGATCGGGCATGTTGTCCGAGACATCCATGCCGCGCTCGCGGGCCTTCTGCAGAATCCGCTCGCGGTTCATGCCGCGCCCGTCGTCGCGCACCTCGATGACGATGGAGCCGCCCTGATGGGAGGCTGCCAGCGTCAGCGTGCCGTGCTCGGACTTGCCGGCCGCCAGGCGGTCCTCGGGCATTTCGATGCCGTGGTCCACGCTGTTGCGCACCAGATGGGTCAGCGGGTCGGTGATCTTTTCGACCAGTCCCTTGTCCAGCTCCGTGGCCTCGCCCAGCGTGATCAGGTCGATCTTCTTGCCCAGCTTGCCGGCCAGGTCGCGCAGCATGCGCGGGAAACGGCTGAACACGGTGGACATGGGAATCATGCGGATGGACATCACCGATTCCTGCAGATCGCGCGTATTGCGATCCAGGTCGGCCAGGCCTGCCAGCAGTTGCTGGTAGGCCGATGCGTCCAGTCCGTGGCTGTTTTGCGCAAGCATGGCCTGGGTGATGACCAGCTCGCCCACCAGGTTGATGAGCTGGTCGACCTTGGCCACCGACACGCGGATGCTGGTGGACTCCATCTGCGCCTGCTGCGTCTGGGCCGCCGTCTTGGCGGCGGGCTTGGCCACGGCGCCGGCCGGCTGGATGGCCTGCGCGCCATCGGCCTGGGGCATGCCGGGTGCGCCGTTGAAGAAGCCATAGGCCTCATCGGCAGGCGGAATGGCGGCCGAGGCCAGGGCGGCATCGGGGTCGTGCGCATGCTCTTCAGCGGCCGGGGCTTGCGCCGCCACCGCTGCGGGTGCTGCCTCGGCAGGGGCTCCGGCCGCCGTGATGCGAACCTGCTCCTTGGCCACGTGGAAGGCGAACAGATCGAGCAGGTCGTCGTCGGTGGACGAGGTCTGCACGTCAAAGAGGCGGCTTTGCGGCTGATCGCAGGCCAGGTCCTCGATGCGTCCCAGGCCGGGAATGTCGCGGAACAGCTCCTTGATGGCCTCGGCCATCTCCAGGCGCTCCAGCGGACCGATCAGGATATGCAGCGAACGTCCGCCGGTGCTGGGTGCCGTGCCGACGGCGCCGCCCGAGACAGGTGCTGCAGCAACCGGGGCCGGAGCCTGCACTGGCGCAGCCACAGGGGCTGGAGCCGGGGTCGGTACGGGAGCCGGCGCTGCCGCTGCAGGTACGGCGCTGCGGCCTTCCGCCAGCGTCTCGATGCGTGCCACCAGATCCGTGGTGGACAGGGCCTCGCCCTCGTTGCCGGCCTGGTGGCGTGCCAGCAGGCTGCGGCTGGCATCAGCCGACTCCAGCAACACATCGACCATCTCCGGAATCGGTGTGATCTCGTGCCGGCGCAGCCGGTCGAGCAGCGACTCCATGCGGTGCGTCAGCTCGGTCACGTCGGCAAAGCCGAAGGTGGCCGCCCCGCCCTTGATCGAGTGCGCGCATCGGAAGATGCCGTTGAGTTCCTCGTCATTGGCCGCTGACAGATCCAGATTCAGCAGCATCTGCTCCATCTGGTCGAGGTTCTCGGCCGCTTCTTCGAAGAAGATTTGATAGAACTGGCTCAGGTCGAAGTCTGCGCCCGCTCCTGCCCCATCCTGGTGTAGATCCGCCATCTTTGGTCCTGCTGTTTCCTGTTGCCCGTACTTATCGGCTCAACGCATTACTTTCTGAATGACTTCGATCAAACGGTTTGGATCGAAGGGCTTGACCAGCCAGCCCGTTGCGCCCGCGGCGCGTCCGGCCTGCTTCATCTGGTCGCTGGATTCGGTGGTGAGAATGAGAATCGGCGTGTTCTGGAACTTGGGGTCTTCGCGCAGCTTGCGGGTCAGGCCGATGCCGTCCAGACGCGGCATGTTCTGGTCGGCCAGCACCAGGTCGACTTGTTCGAGCTGTGCCTTCTCGAGCGCATCCACGCCGTCAACCGCCTCCACAACGCGAAATCCCGCCCCTGCGAGGGTGAACGCCACCATCTTTCGCATCGAGGGGGAATCATCAACAGCCAGAATCGATCGCATGTATAGCTCCAACAGACGGGCAATAAAAGGTAGAAGAGTGCATGGTCAGCCGTCAGAACAGCTCGACCGAGCCAGCATCCATCTCGCTTTGCGTGACGGGATTGGGCCGGTCGGGTATCGCCGGCAGGCCCAGGGAATCGTCCTCCCCCTCGTCCACGCCCATGGTGGCTGCGGCCAACTGGAACGCGCAGCCTTGCAAAATCTTCGTAATATGGGCGATCAACTGGGAGGACATGTCGTGAAACTGCAACTCGGTCACCGCCAACCGAAGCGTGGACCGCGCGGCGTCCAGCTCGGGCAAGGCGCCTAGCGCCTCACCGGCCAGCTGGCCGTGGGTCTCGTCGAAACGGTCCAGCAGGTTCTGCGTTGCATGATTGAGAAGGCCTTCCAGGCGCTGCAGATCGCGCATCGCCACCAGCAAGGCATCCTGCAGGTCTGCGGCCACCATGACGGGCATGGGGACGGCAGGCTCGCCCGAAGGCTTGTGCATTGACTGCATTGTTACTCCACCACCAGCGTTTCAGCCCAATGTTCGCCATGCTCTGCAGCATGGCCAGCCCTTGTCAATCGTCCCCAGGAATGCAGCGCATCCCTTGATATACACGACCACTTGCATTTATGTTCCAAAATGTATCTCATGATAGCGCCCCCGGGGATGCCAGACCACCGCACAAGCCCTTGCGCATATTGCACATCGAGGATTCGGCGGCCGACCAGGCGCTGGCGCGGCTGAGCCTGCTGCGCGGCGGGCTGGTCTGCGAGATTGTCGCGGTCGACCTGCTCGATGATGCCGCAGCCGCGCTGCAGAGCCAGGCATTCGACCTCATCCTGGCTGACTACCACCTGCCCGGCTTCACGGCGCTGGACGCCTGGGAGCTGGTGCGCCGCCAGCCCGGGCATCCGCCCTTTGTGCTGCTGTCCGGCGCCATCGGCGAGTCGGCCGCCGTGGACGTGATGCGCGAGGGCATCAGCGACTACCTGCTCAAGGACCACATCACGCGCCTGCCCCATGTGGTCTCGCATGCGCTGGAAGTGCACGAGGCCCGCTTGGCACGCCGCCGCGCGGCGGCCGAGCTGGCGGCGTCCGAGCGGCGCCTGGCCGATCTGACCGAGCATCTGCAGACCTCCACCGAACGTGAACGCGCCAGCATTGCCCGCGAGATCCACGATGACATCGGCGGCTCGCTGACCTCGGTGAAGTTCGATGTGGCCTGGATTGCGCGCAATGCGCCCGAGGGCGGACTGCGCGAGCATGCGCTGGCCGCACTGGAAATGCTGGAGCATGCGCTGGGTGCAAGCCAGCGCATCATGATGAACCTGCGCCCGCCCGTGCTGGACCAGGGACTGGTGGCCGCCGTGCAGTGGCTGGCCGAGAATTTCGAGCGCCGCACAGGCGTGCCCACCCGGGTGCGCAGCAGTCGCGAGAGCATGGACATCGCGCCCGACATCCAGGTCGTGGCCTACCGCACGGCCCAGGAGGCGCTGACCAACGTCGGCAAATATGCCCAGGCGCGCCATGTGGACATCGATCTCTCGGACCGCGAAGGCTTTCTCACGCTGGAGGTGACGGACGACGGCGTGGGCCTGGCCGAAGGCGCGCGCGACAAGCCCGAATCCTTCGGTTTGCGCGGTCTGGGCGAGCGTGCGCGCACCGTTCGGGGCTGGCTGGATGTCAGCAGTCAAGCCGGGCGAGGAACCTCGGTCATCGTCTCCATTCCGCTGGACGATGGCGGCACTTGCCCTAATATCCCGGGCAATGAATGCTGAACGCCATGGCGGCGTGACCCTTTTTCCAGGAGGCCGACTTTGATCCACGTGGTGCTGTGCGACGACCATGCGGTGCTGCGCCGGGGCATCCGTGACACCCTGGCCGAGGCAGTGGACATCAGCGTCACCGCCGAAGCAGGCAGCTATGCCGAACTGCGCGAACAGCTGCGCACCGCCACCTGCGACGTGCTGCTGCTGGACATCAACATGCCCGGCCGCAGTGGCCTGGAAGCCCTGGCCAGCGTGCGCGAAACCCATCCGCTGATCAAGGTGCTCATGGTCTCCATGTACCCCGAGGATCAGTACGCGCTGCGCTGCCTGAAGGCGGGCGCGCAGGGCTACGCCAACAAGGCAGGCGACCCGGTGCTGCTGATCGAGGCGGTGCGTACCGTGGCCACGGGGCGCAAGTACCTGACGTCCGAAGTGGCCCAGATGCTGGCCGACAGCCTGGCCCAGCCCGCACCCCAGGTGCCGCATGAAAGCCTGTCCGAGCGCGAGCTGCAGACCCTGATCAAGATCGCGGCCGGTCAGCGGCTGACCGACATCGCCACCGAGCTGATGCTCAGCCCCAAGACCGTCAGCGTCTACCGGGCGCGCGTGCTGGAAAAACTGCAGATGAGCAGCAATGCCGAACTCACGGCCTACGCCATCCACAACCAGCTGATCTGAGGCTTTTGCGGCCGACAGGCCTGTAAATCTGTTGTTTTTCACAACTGCTTACATTGAAGTGCCAAATACCGCGATGCCGCGCTGCAGCAAGGCGACCAGGGGCTGCTCGAGCAGCGGCAGCGTGGCCATCAATCCCGTCAGGCCCACGGTGAGCGTGACCGGAAAACCCACGGCATAGATGTTCATCTGCGGTGCCACGCGCGAAATGATGCCCAGCACCAGGTTCACGAACAGCAGCATGGCGACCATGGGCAGGGCGATCCAGAAGGCACTGGCAAAGACCGCCGCCCCCATCTCGTGCAGCCGCATCTGGTTGATGGCCTGCAGGAAGCTGCCGTCCACAGGAAACGCCTCGTAACTCTTGAGCACGGCCATCAGCACCAGCAGGTGCCCGTTGATGACGATGAACAGCAGCGTGGAGATCTGGACCATGAAGCGCGCCACCGCGCTGAGCTGGGCATTCGTGGTCGGATCGAAGAAGCTGGCGAAGTTCAGGCCCATCTGCAGGCCGACCACCTCGCCCGCAACCTCCACGGCGGCAAACACCAGGCGCACGGCAAAGCCCACCGCCAGCCCCACGCCGACCTGCTGAATCAGCGTGCCCAGCGCCTGTGGCGAGTTGATGCCGATCACGGGCTGGTCGCCCAGCACGGGCTGCGCGCACACCGCGACCAGGAAGGCCAGGCCAATCTTCAGCCGCATGGGAATGACGCGCTGCGAGAACACGGGGGCCACGGAGAACATGGCCAGCACGCGCAGAAACGGCCAGAGAACGGGCGACAGCCACGCCACCAGTTGGGCTTCGCTGAAGGTGATCACAGTGGCGTTTCCAGTGCGCGGCGAAGGGCTCAGCCCACCGCCTGCGGAATGGTCTCGATGGTGCGGCGGATGAAGTCCACCAGCGTGCTCAGCATCCACGGACCGGCAATGGCAAACACCAGCACGGCGGAGATGAGCTTGGGCACGAAGGCCAGCGTGGCCTCATGCACCTGGGTCACCGCCTGGAAGACGCTGACGGCCAGGCCCACGGCCAGCACCACGCCCAGCACGGGCATGGAGATCATGAGCAGCAAGGTCAGTGCCTCGCGGCCGAAGGTGAGCACGTATTGGGAGGTCATGGAAGGATTTCCAAAAAAGAGCGGGGCTAGACGGCGAAGCTGGCGGCCAGCGAGCCTATGAGCAGGTTCCAGCCATCGGCCAGCACGAAGAGCATGAGCTTGAACGGCAGGGCCACCAGCACGGGCGACAGCATCATCATGCCCAGGGACATCAGGATCGAGGACACGACCATGTCGATGACCAGGAAGGGAATGAAGATCATGAAGCCGATCTGGAACGCGGTCTTCAGCTCGCTGGTCACGAAGGCGGGCACCAGCACGCGCAGCGGTGCGGTCTCGCTGGTGACGCCTGCATCGAGCTTGGCCAGCCGCGCGAACAGCGCAAAGTCCGACTGGCGCGTCTGCTTGAGCATGAAGTCGCGCATGGGCGCCTCGGCCTTCTCAATGGCCTGCTCGAAGGTCACCGCATTCGTGGTGTAGGGCACGTAGGCCTCCTGGTACACGCGGTCCAGGGTGGGGCCCATGACGAACAGCGTCAGGAACAGCGACAGACCGATGATCACCTGGTTGGGCGGCGCCGACTGCGTGCCCAGCGCCTGGCGCATCAGCGACAGCACGATGACGATGCGGGTGAAGCCCGTCATCATCAGCAGGATGGCCGGCAGGAAGGACAGCGCCGTGAAGAACAGCAGGGTCTGGATGGGCACCGAAAAGCTGGTGCCACCGCTGCCCTGGCCGATGACCAGCGGAAGGCTGGCGGGCGCGCCCTGTGCCCAGGAGGCCAGGGGCGTGGCGCAGCACAGCGCCAGCGCTGCGGCGCCAGCGGCCTGGCTCAGCGTGCGCGCCGGGCGCTTGCAGGAATATTCAGACATTCGCACCGTCCGCAGGCAGGCTGCGCGCTTGCGCCATCGCAGCCGAAAAATCAGCAGGGGCCGGGGCCTGCAGCACATGCAGGCACTGGATGCTTTGCGCCGTGACGCCCAGCACCAGACGCACGGTCTGCGCGCCCTCGCCCACTTCCACCGTCACCACCCGCTGTTGCGGTCCCACGCCCACGGCGCCCAGGACCCGCGACTGCAGGCCGGCCGCGCCGCGCAGCGCAGCCGTGCGCTGCTGGAAGCGGCGCAGCAGCCAGGGCAGAGCGGCCATGGCCGTGACCAGGGCCACCACCGTGAGCAGGGTCGGCCACAGCGGGCCCATGCCGGCGCTCTCAGCCACGGCTGACCCGGCGCAGGCGCTCGGACGGCGTGACCACGTCGGTCAGGCGGATACCGAACTTGTCGTTGACCACCACCACCTCGCCCTGGGCGATCAGGTAGCCGTTGACCAGCACGTCCATGGGCTCGCCGGCCAGTGCGTCGAGTTCGACCACCGAGCCCTGGGCCAGTTGCAGGATGTACTTGATCGGCACCTTGGTGCGGCCCAGCTCCACCGACAGCTGCACCGGGATGTCCAGCACCATGTTGATGTCGTTGACCGGCACATCGGCGCCACCGGCGTAGGGACGCACGGGCTCGCCCGTCAGCGGGCCGCCCTGCTCCTCTTCCAGCTTGGCGTCGCGCTCGCGCTGCTCGTCCAATGCCTCTGCCCAGCCCGAGAACGGATCATCGCCAGCGGGCTTTTGCGTATCTTCAGTTGCCATTGTTTTCTCCCATCCAGCCAGCGTCGGCGCCACGCAGGCAGTTCTCGACGCGGATTGCGTACTTGTCGTTGTGAGTGCCGTACTGGCACTCGAAAATCGGAACGCCGCCAATGGAGGCGCGGATCAGCGGCTCGCGGTCGAGTTCGATGAAATCGCCGGGGCGCATGGCCAGCAGCTGCTCCACCGTGGCGTCGGCACGTGCCAGTTCGGCCACCAGGGTCACCTCGGCGGCCTGGATCTCGCGCTTGAGCACCTTGACCCAGCGGCGGTCCACTTCGATGGAGTCGCCCTGTGTCGAGGAATACAGCACATCACGGATGGGCTCCAGCGTTGCATAGGGCATGCAGATGTGGATGGAGCCCGAGATGTCGCCGATCTCCAGCTGAAAGGCCGTGGACACGACGATTTCGCTGGGCGTGGCGATGTTGGCGAACTGCGGCTGCATCTCCGAACGCTGGTAGCCCAGTTCCAGCGGATAGATGCCGTGCCAGGCCTTCTTGTATTCCTCGCAGATCACGTTGACCAGGCGGTTGATCACGCGCTGCTCGGTGTGCGAGAAGTCACGTCCTTCGATACGCGTCTGCAGCCGGCCCGTGCCGCCGTACAGCGTATCGATGACACCGAACACCAGCGAGGGGTCGCAGACCACCAGGCCGCTGCCGCGCAGCGGACGGATGGCGACGATGTTGAAGTTGGTGGGCACCACCAGCTCGCGCAGGAAGGCGCTGTAGCGCTGCACCGACACCGTGCCCACGGACACTTCGGGGCTGCGGCGGATGAAGTTGAACAGGCCGATGCGGAAGTTGCGGGCAAAGCGCTCGTTGACGATTTCCATCGTCGGCATGCGCCCGCGCACGATGCGCTCCTGGCTGGAGATGTCGTACTGGCGGATGATGCCCGCCTCGACCTCCTCGGTCGTGGATTTCTGGCTCTCGCCGGTCACACCCTCCAAAAGGGCATCGACTTCTTCCTGGGAGAGAAACGAATCGCTCATGGCGCCTGGCCTCCCCGGTTACTGGATGATGAAGCTGGAGAAGAGCACGCGGCGCACCGGGTTCTTGCCAGCGGAGGAGCGGCGGCGCTCGCCGTCTTCGTCCTCGGCATCCTCGTCGCGGCTGCGCTTCTTGGCCTTGGCCTGGTTGCCATAGCCCAGCGGGGCCGACACTTCGTTGAGCACGTCGGCTGCCAGGCGCTCCTTGCCTTCGCGCTCGAGCAGCTCCTCGGCCGTGCGCTGGGACACCAGCATCAGGATGCCGTTGCGGATGCTGGGCAGGTATTGCTTGACCGTGGTGGCGGTCTTCTCGTCGGCCAGCTCCAGCGTGATGCCGATCTGCACGAAGCGGTCGCCGCCCGTATCGGACAGATTGACCACCAGGTTGTCCAGCGGCAGGAAGGTGGGCACGGTCACGGCCGCCTTGCTGGCGCTGCCCTCTTCCTCATCGCCGCTGCTGTGGCGCTTGGACAGCAGGATGAAGGCAGCGGCCGCGCCTATGGCCAGGACGGCAATGATGACGATCAGCACGATCAGCTTCTTGCCCTTGGCCGGGGCGGGAGCTGCATTGTTGGCGGCATTGGGTGTGGCAGACACTGGAATTCCTCTGGGTGAGCGGGACCGCCACGCGCTCGCGCTTCATGCGCGGCGCCATGACGCAGCAGGCCCATGGCAGGAATTATTCGGCGATTGGACCCCGGACCATGGCCTGAATAAGCGCATGAAACCCCGGTTTCTCGCTGGCTTGATGGCCCTCAAACGCCACAGGCCGGGCAGCTTGTCGCCACCCGGCCTGTTCTGAGAACCCTGAAACGGCGCATGCGCCGCCCCGCAAGAAGCGCAGGAAGAATCAGACGAACAGATCCACCCCGCCCGCTGCCGCGCGGCCACCGCCGGCCTGTGCGGCACCATTGCCGCCCGTGACGCCGGCGGCATCGACCATGGCGCTCACGCGGCCCTGGCGCGCCTGGGCGTCCGCCCCCTGTCTTGCCGAATCGCCGCTGCCGGACTGGCCGCCCGCATCCACGCTGACGCCGGCCAGTTGCAGGCCCTGGGCCTGCAGCAGCTCGCGCAGCTGGTCGGCACCGTTGCCCAGCCAGTCCCGCGCCTGGGCTTCGCTGGCGCCAAAGCGCACATGGGCCTCGTTGCCCTGCAGGCTGACCTGCACCTGGATGGCCCGGCCCTCATGCTCCACGGACAGCGAGGCGTTCTGGTTCTTGTTGTGGACCCAGAAGGCCACCTGCTCTGACACCTGCTGCTCGCGCTCGGTGGAGTTGCCCGGCTGGGCCTGGGCGTCGGGCTGGGCAAAGGCCGTGCCATTTTGGCCGGCCGCCTGCTGGCCCAGGGATTGGCCGGCATGGGCCGCGCCCACGGCAGCCGCAACGCCGTGCAGTCCGTTCGCTGCCGACTCCGTGGAGGCGGTGCCGCCCTCCCGGGCTCGCTCGAACAGGCCGCGCCATTCTTCGGGCCGCACTGCGGCCATGCCGTTGAGCGCAATGCCCGACGCCAGGGCCACGTCCTGCCGCACACCGCCCGCCAGGGCCTGGGGCGTGTGTTCATGCGTGGCCTGGGCGGTGGTTGCCGTGCGTGCGGCGGCGGCCGTCAGTGCCGCATCGGACTGCACGGCGGCCAGCACATCGGCGGCCTGGGCCTGTGCCTGGGTGCTGCGCGCGGCGCCATCGGTCAGGGCCCCGGCTGCATTGGGGTCCGCAGCGGCAGCCAAGGCCGCAGCATTGGCGCTGGCCGTGGCCAGCGCCGTGCCTGCGGCATCACCGGCTGCGGACTGCGGTGCCAGGAAGGCCGCGTGCGCCACGGCGCCCTGCTCCTGGCGCAGGGCCATCATGGCGGCGCTGCCCCGGCCGGACAGCCAGTCGCCCGCCACGCCCTGCAGCATGTCACGGTCGCCCTTGCCGTCCAGATGGGCGGTCTGCCCGACCAGGCTGAGCCAGGGCGCTTGGCCGTTGGCAGCCAGCGCCATGGCATCGGCCTGCGCCGAGGGGGTCATATCGGTCGGCTTCGCCTGCGGTTGCAGCGGCAGTTGCGGCTGCTGCAGCAGGCCCTGCGCCAGGCCGGGATCGGCCAGCAGGTCTGCGGCATCCTTCAGGCCGTCCTTGGCTGCGCCCTTGAGGCTGGACAGCGCGGAAAGAGCGGCACTGCCGCCCTCGCCCAAGGCCTGGCCCAGGGCGTCCGAGGCCAGCGCCGGCAATCCGCCAATGCCGTCCATCGCTGCCAGCAACGAAGAAAAGCCTGCGGCCTGGTCGTTGGAGGGCGGCTGCGTGCCGCGCGCGGAGCGAACGCCTTCCATGGCGCGCTGCATGGCGCTGCGCGCATCGGCGCGCTGTTCGATCTGGTTGGTGGACATGCTTCAAGCCTCCTGGAATGTCAGCCCGAAGCTGCGACGGAAAAACTGGATGGCCGCACGTTCATCGGTTTCCTTTTG
>NZ_JAELTK010000104.1:0-17048 GCF_016428765.1 Delftia sp. ASV31 | reverse complement strand
GATCAAGATCGAGCGCCCGCCCCATGGCGACAACGCACGCCGCATGGGGCCGGGCGGCTTCGATGCGGTCAACCGCGGCAAGCTCAGCTTGCTGGCCGACCTGAAGGACGAGGACCAGCGCGTGCGCATACGCGCACTGGTGTCCGAGGCCGACGTGCTGGTCGAGTCCTATCGACCCGGCGTCATGGCGCGCCTGGGGCTGGACTATGCCAGCCTGCGCGAAAGCTACCCGCGATTGGTCTACGTGTCCCTGAGCGGCTATGGGCAGACCGGCCCGTGGGCTGGTCTGCCCGGCCATGACATCAACTACCTGTCGGCGGCAGGCGTCCTGGCCGTTTCGGGCGCGCCCGACGGGCCGCCCGCGCAGAACTTCGGCCTGCCGGTGGCCGATCTGTGCGGCGGCATGTATGCGCTGTCGTCCACGCTGGCCGCCTTGCTGCAGCGCCAGTCGAGCGGGCAGGGCCAGCACCTGGACGTGGCCCTGGCCGACTGCGCCTTGCACTGGATGAATCCTCGCCTGGGCGCCTACGGCGCCGAGGGGGCCACCGGCCTGGGCGCACAGCGCCAGGCCACGCTGGTCAAGCCCGCCTACGGCGCCTTTCGCTGCCGAGATGGGCAATACCTCTCGCTCGCGGCGCTGGAAGACCACTTCTGGGCGCGGCTGTGCCAGGCCATGGACATGGGGCCCTTTGCAGGGGAGGCCTATCTCCACCTGCGCGCGCGCAAGCCCGCGGCCGATGCCATCAACACCCGCATCGGCGAACAACTCGCTTGCGAGGATGCCGCCCAGGCTTTCGATCGCCTGTCACGCCACGACCTGCCGGTCACCCCCGTGGTGGCGCCCTCGGACCTGGCGGCCTTGCCCCATTTCGCCCGGCGAGGGCTTTTTGTGCAGGACAGGCCGCTGTCCCTGGTGCGCTACCCCGTGGCGCTTGCCGGCATGGACCGGCATGCCGATGCCGGCCCCCCCGCGCTGGACAACGCGCGGCAGCAGATGGGGTGAATGCCGGCCCGCTGGGCACCCGCCTGGCACGCCCGGTCCCCTTGCGCCGCCTCCCCTTCCCATCGCCCGAAAGCAGCTTTGCCATGAGCGCACACCTTGACTTCCTGGACCGCCTCGCCGTGCCCGTGATCGCCGCCCCGATGCTGCGCATCTCCGGCATTGAACTGGTGTCTGCCGCATGCGCCGCAGGCGTGGTCGGCGCCTTCCCCACCGCGAATTGCCGCACGCTTGACGAGTTCGATGCCTGGCTGACGCGGCTCGATGCAGAGGCCGCCGCAGCCCCCGGGAGCACGGCCCCCTACTGTCCCAACCTCATCATGCGCCGCGATCCGGCGCAGGTGACGGCCGAAGTGGAGGTGATCGCGCGCCACGGCGCATCGATGGTCATCACCAGCGTGGGCTCGCCTGCCGCCGTGGTGCCGCGGCTGCATGCAGCCGGCTGCCGTGTGTTTGCCGATGTGGCATCGCTGCATCACGCGCTGCGCGCAATCGAGTCGGGGGCGGATGGACTGGTGCTGCTGACGGCCGGGGCCGGAGGACACACCGGCTGGGCCAATCCCTTCGCCTTCGTCCGCGCCGTGCGCGATGTCTTCGATGGGCCCCTGGTGCTGGCTGGCGGGCTGTCCGACGGCGTGGCATTGCGCGCAGCACGCACACTGGGCTGTGACCTGGGCTCCATGGGCACGCGCTTCATTGCGACCCGCGAAAGTCTGGCCAGCGACGCCTATCGGCAGATGCTGATCGGCAGCTCGCTGGACGACGTGCTGCTCACCCGCGCATTCACCGGCCTGCCAGCGAGCTTCCTGCGGCCATCGGCCGAGCGGTTGGGCATCGATGTGTCAATGCTGGACGAGAGCGTCACCGTGCAGGAAGCCCGGCGCCGTTTTGGTGGCGGCTCGGACCCCGCACCCAACCAGCGCTGGACCGACATCTGGAGCGCCGGCCACTCTGTCTCGGGCGTGAACTGCGCACCCACCGTGGACGCGCTGGTGGCGCAGCTGGCGCGCGAATACCAAGGCGAAGCGGTAGCGACAGCACCTGTTGAGCGTGCTGATTCGGGCGGCCACTGAGCCGGCGCCGGGGCGCTTCAACCCTGGGGGTGTCGGTGATCCACACAGTCGGATGCCCCGATGACCGGGCCAGGGCGCGATTGTCGAGACCGGGTTTCGCCGAAGCGATAGAGCCGTTCGGGGTTGTGCACCATCAGTTGCTGCAGGTGCTGCCGGCTTCCCGCAATCTCCTGCAGTGCATCGACCAGCGCACCGTCGTCTGGAATGTGGGTGTGGTTGGGATGGGGCCAATCGGATCCCCAGACACAGCGCTCGGGAAAGCGCGCAAGCAAGGCCCGGGCAAGCACCACGCCTTGCCGGTAGCGCTGATCGGGAGCGCAATGTGCATCGACCCGGTCGATGCCGCTGACCTTGACGTAAAAAAGACCGTCGTCAAGCAGGCGAAGCAGCGCCTGGAAGTCTTCGTGATCCGGCCCCTTGGCGGCGTCCACCCGCCCCATGTGGTCGATGACCACGGGAACCCGGCTGCGCCGTAGCGCCTCGCCGAGGACATGCACGAGCTCGCTCTCGAAATGCACCTGCAGGTGCATGCCGACCTCGGCCAGGCGTGGTGTCAGGGCTACGACCTCGTCGACGTTGGCGCTGCCGCCAATGTGTCTCATGAAATTGAAACGTACACCGCGAAAACCGGCACGGGCAAGCCGCTGCAATTCGGCATCCGATACATCGGGCTGTACCAGCGCGATACCGAGGTAGCGTCCCTCGCCGCAGGCGATGGCATCCTCGACAACGCGGTTGTCCAACCCATGTGTGATCGATTGCACGATGACGCATCGGTCAATGCCCAGATGCCTGTGAAGTGCGAACAAGGCTTCTTTGGGCGCCTCGACTGGCGTGGCCCGGCGGTTGGCCGCGTACGGATACCGGGACAATGGACCGAACACATGAACGTGGCTGTCGCAGGAAAGCGGCGGGAGCTGCAGTGTCGGAGCGCCAGGATTGTCCAGGTAGGTCCTGACGGGAGATTCGGCATCGGTGAGAGTAGGGTCCATGGTCGATCGGAAGGGCAGGGGATGGAGGCCGGCCCGGGCGGCCAGACGCAAGAGCGCCTGGGCACCTATTCAGTGGGAAATATTCAAGGCCACGAGAAAGCGCGAAACCATGTTGTAGGCGGCAACGGTGGCCACCAGTTCAACGACTGTGCCGGCTTCATAACGCGCGTTGACCTGGTCCATCAAGGGCGCGGGCACCTTGACGTCCCGCGTCATGCGGTCCGTCAGCTCCAGCAGCAGCCGTTCTTCGTCGCTGAACAGGTCTGCGGGCTGCGCCGCCTTCAGCGCCTCGATCTTCTCGGCAGCCAGGCCTGCAGCGAGCGCATGCGGGACATGGGCGTCGAATTCGAAGGCCGCCTCGTTCAGCACGGCGACACGCAGGATGATCATCTCGCGAAGGGCAGCGGGGACCGTCGTGCGATGGCGCACGGCCGTCAACATCGACTCCCATCCCGCAGCGATGGGGGCGCTGTTGAGCAGTACCTGGTAGAGCAGTGAAATGCGGCCTCGCTCTTTGAGAATGCGGGTTTCGATGTCGCCCAGTTCGGCCCGCGTGCCTGGCGCCACCAGGGGAACGCGTATGTGGTCAGTGCCCATTCGTCTGCCTTTGCATTGTTTCCAGGGACCCGTTGTTCAATCGCAGCGCGCCGTCATGCCGCCATCGACGACCAGCTCGGTCCCGGTCACGAAGCGGGCTTCGTCGCTGGCCAGATACAGGGCCGCACTGGCGGTATCACGGCCATCGCCCATGAAGCCCAGCGGGATGCGCCGGACCCGTGAAGCCAGCAGCGCCTCCACGTCACCGCCTGCGCGCTGCTTTGCCAGCCGCACTTCCACCATGGGGGTATGGAGTTGGCCCGGCACGACCGTGTTCACGCGAATGCCGTCAGGCGCATGCTGCACGGCCACCACGCGGGACAGATGGATCACGCCGGCCTTGCTGGCGGCATAGGCCACCTGTGTACTGCCGGTCCAGCGCAGGCCGGAGGTGGATGCCACGTTGACAATGGCACCTGTCTTGCGTTCAACCATGTGCGGCAACACGTGCTTGCACGTCAGGAAGACGCTTTTGAGATTGATGTCGATCTGACTGTCCCAGGCCTCTTCGCTCAGTTGGATGGGGCCGCCAGCGGCAGAGCCGCCCACGTTGTTGATCAGGATGTCCGGGGCGCCATAGGCCTGAAGGCAGGCTTGGACCATGGCCTTCACGCTGGCCGAGTCGGTGACATCGCAAATGCAGGGGGTGATGGAGGCGGCCGCCTCGCCTGCAAGCGACAGCGTCTCGTCGAGCTGTGCCTGGTCACGGTCCACGGCCAGCACCTGTGCACCTTCCTCGGCCAGGCGCACGGCCATGGCCCTGCCATTGCCCCAGCCTGCGCCCACGCATCCGGCCCCCGTGACGATGGCGATCTTGCACTTGAACCTGCTCATTGGCTTTCCTCATGTGAAACGGTGGAGCCGCTGTGGTGCGCGGCGATGCAGTCCAGTTTGCGATCGATGCCGGCAAAGTTAAACTCGATGGCGCCTATATCAGCTATGTCGAACGCCTATGGATCTGCGCCAACTGGAATATTTCGTCGCCGTGGTGGAACACGGCAGCATCAGCCGTGCGGCCGTGGCGCTGAATTTGGCGCAGCCCAGCGTGAGCCGCCAGATCGCATTGCTGGAAGAAGAGCTGGGGCAGCGGCTGCTGGACAGGACGGGGCGCGGCGTGGCGGCGACCCCGGCCGGGGAGACACTGCTGTCGCATGCGCGCACGATGCTCAACTCGGCCAGCCAGGCCTTGTCCGATCTCAAGGAGATGCATGCGGAGCCGGTGGGCAGCGTGGTCGTGGGCCTGCCCCACCGTGTGGCGGCGAGCCTGGCCGTGCCGCTGATACGGGAGTTCCGGCGCCGGCTGCCGCATGCCTTGCTGTCGGTGGTGGAGGGACTGAGCCTGTCGCTGCGAGAGGGAATGATTGCGGGGCGCATCGACCTGGGGCTGATGTTCGACCCTGCGCCTACGCCGCTGCTGTCCTACGAGCCCCTGATGCGCGAGTCCATGCTGCTGGTGGCCCCTGCCGGCTACCAATTGCCGCAGCGCATCAGCCTCTCGGCCCTGGCCGATTTCCCGCTGGTACTGCCGGGCTCGCACAATCCCATACGCAGCCTGGTGGACGCGGTCCTGCTGCCGCGCAAGATCCGGCTGAACGTCGTGGCTGAGGTGGGGGCCGTGCACACGGCGCTTTGCGTGGTGGAGGAAGGCCTGGCCTGCTCGATCCTGCCGGACAGCGCGTTGTACCTGAACGGCGCCCGTGCCGCCATACAGTCGGCCCCCATCGGTCCGCCAGCCCTGCGCAACCAGCTCGTACTGGCCATGCCCCGGGCGCGGCCAACGAACCGGCTGATCATGGAAACAGCCAAGCTGTTGCGCGAGCTGGACTTTCGAAAGGGCGCACGCCCTGGCCAGGCGCCGGGGTGAGCGTGCCCCAGCGCCCCGCAGGTCAGTCGATACGGATGCCGGCCTGCTTGACGGCCTTGCCGATCTTGGCCATGTCGTCCGCTATCAGGGCCTTGAACTGCGCCGCAGTGGACTGCGTGGGAACAAAGGACAGCTCGGCAAACTTGGATTTCAGCGAGGGCGCCTCCACGGCCTTTGCAATCTCGGTGTTCAGCTTGTGGGTGATGTCCGCGGGCAGGCCGGCCGGCCCCCAGATTCCGTACCAGGACAGGAGCTCGAACCCGGGGATGGTGCCCTCCGCCAGCGTCGGCACATCGGGCAGCGACAGTACGCGGGTCTTGCTTGTGACGGCCAGGGGCCGCAGGCGTCCGGCCTGCACGAAGGGCATGACGCCGGGCATGGGCGAGATGGCCGCGGAGACATGTCCGCCGACCACGTCCGTCAACTGAGGTACGGCCCCCTTGTACGCGACGATTTCCATCTGCAGGCCGAGCGCCCGGTTGAACATCTCCTCACTGAGGTGGCTGGTGGTTCCCAATCCCGAGGTGGCCCATGTGTACTTGCCCGGATGGGCCTTGGCCAACTGCACCAGCTCCGCCACGGTCCTGACGGGCAGCTCGTTGGTGACCGCCACGATCAGCGGTACGTATCCGATTTGCCCCACGGGCGTGAAGTCACGCTCGGGGTCATAGGTTTTCTTGGACATGACGAGCGGCAGGTATGCATGGCTGGATGCATTGAAGATGAGCGTGTATCCATCTGCCTTCGCCTTCCTGACCTGCAGGGTTCCCAACAGGCCGGAAGCCCCCGGCACGTTCTCGATCACGATGGCCTGGCCCAGTTGCCTTTGCAGCTGATCCGCCACCAGGCGGCCCACGGTATCGATCGATCCGCCCGGCGTGTAGGGGATCACCATGCGGATCGGCTTGCCTGGATAGTCCTGTGCACTCACCAGGGCACAGGCAGCCCACGCGGCGCAACCCATCACGATCTTCCAGGTTGTCTTGATGGCGGCTGCCGGCTTGTGGATGGTCATCTTTTGTCTCCTGAGACACTACTTTTTGTGCGGCGCATCCCTGACGGACGGCCGATGGCTTTAGGGGTGGGAATGGGCCTGGGCGGCGTACACGCGAAGGGTGAAGGCGGCGATGGCATCCGCCATGGCGCGAGGCTGCTCGGGCGCCAGGGCGTGGCCTGCGTCTGCAATGACCTGTTCCGTCACCCGGTCGCCCAGGCAGGGCTTCATCACATGGGGGATCACGACCGCGTCATGCTCGGCCCGAAGGTCCAGGATGGGGACGGTCGCGCCTGCGCTGAAGTAGTCGTCGATCGGTGTCACGCGCCGTGCATGGCTTTGCGCCTCATGGGCTTCGGCGCTCCAGCCGTCAAGCCATGCGCGGGGATCGTTTCCCGGCGCGAAGAAGGCGCGGCGCAGGCAGTCGATGCGCTGCTCTTGCGACAGCCGTGCATCGCCCGCGCCATCGATCGCGTCCCGCAGGCGGCCATACGGCTTCTCGTCCGAGCCTGGGGGAAGCTTGCCTGCCGAGGCGGCGGCCATGACGACTCCGCACACCAGGTCCGGTCTGTCGGCGGCCAGCATGCGTGCCGGCTGGCTGCCCCAGGCATGCCCCACGACCACGACAGGGCCGGTGGCTTCGCTGTCGATGACGGCCGCAACGTCGGCTGCAAAGTCATGCAGGGTCAGTCCCTGCATGGGGCCACGGCTGCGGCCTATTCCCCGAGGCTCGGGGCGCAGCACCCGCAGCCCGCCCGCCTGCAGGTAGGCGGCAACGACGTCGTAGTCTCTGCCTGAGCGAGCCAGCGATGGGAGCATGCAGACGACCGGGCCTGCGCCCTGGTCCGCATACTCGATTTGAATCTCGCCATCGGCAGTTTGCGAGCGATAGCGCACGAGCCGGCGTGTGACGCCGGTTGTCTCCAGATGTGTGTTTGTCATGCCACCAGTCTGGGTTGCGTACGACATTGCGATAAGCCGATACAGCCTATATCAGCTATGTTTTTTCCCTATGCGAGGCAGGCCGCCGGATGCGCCTGGAAAGCGCGCAATACAGCGAGCAGGCCTCACCGTTTTTCCAGCAGGCTTTCAATCTGCCGGCCCAGTTGCAGCAAGGCCGGGTGCAGCTCCTGCACGATGGCCGGCAAAGGCTCCGTGGTGGAGACGCTGCAGTTCAGGACATAGATGGCATCGGGTGTCACCAGCGGCGTGGCCAGCGCAACCACTTCCGGCTGCCACGATGCGGCGCAAAAGCCTTGGCTTTTCACGGACTTGATCGCCGCCTGGATCTGCTGCTCCAGCGCAGGCCATTGGGCGCCCCTCTTGAGCCTGAAGCTGTCGAGCAAGGCCTTGCGCCTGGCCGATGGCGCCGCTGCCAGGTAGGCGCGCCCCAGCGATGTCAGTTCCATGGGAACGCGCTGGCCCGAGACCACATGCCTGAGCACGATCCGGCGGTTGTAGCGGATGGATTCCAGGTAGACCATCTCGTCCCTGTCGGGACATGCCAGGCCCACGTTGATCCGGCGTGTCTCGGCGAGGGTGCGCATCAGGGGCGCCGCAATCGACAGCACCGTCGAGCCCGTGCGCATGGCGTGCGCCAGGCTCAGGACCGCCGGGGCCAGGCGAAAGGCCCGGCTTGGGTGGTCGGCCTGCAGCATGCCGCAGCCCACCAGGGTCTGCGTCAGCCGGGTGACCGTGGCCTTGGACAGGCCGGTGCGTTCCGCCAGGTCGCTGTTTCCCAGCAGTTCCGAGCCGGGCCTGAACGCACGGAGTATTTCGACGCCTCTTTCCAGGGAGCGGTTGCTCGGGGACTGTCCCGGCTTGTCATGGAGGATGGGGGATCGCCTGTTCGTCATGCTGCTGCCGCTGGTGGGAGAACGCGCTTGCCCCGGTGTCGAAAGCTGTGTTCTTCCTGCCCGGGTACGGGCGCCTGATGGAAGCCAAGTATTCCACCGAATGCAAGGGAAATGCAGCCGCAGGCTCTGGCGCGCCCGCTTTGGAATTTCACTGGTTGGAATATGGGGGGTCACAAGTGCGGTGCGTTTCCCTAAGCTTTCACAAGCCAGTCGCCAGCGTCATCGCAACGCTGGCGCAGTGACCGGACCTCTGTCCATAGAACCAGGAGACACACCATGCCCAGTTTCGCCGCCCGCCGTTGTGCAAGGGCCATTGCGTTCATTGCCGTGCTCGCGACTGTCTGCAGCGCAGCATCTGCAGCCTTCCCGGAAAAGCCCGTGCGCCTCGTCGTGCCCTTTGCGCCAGGCGGTGGAACGGACCTGATCGCCCGCACGCTGGGGGCCGAGATGGCCAAGGACCTGGGCCAGCCCGTCATCGTGGACAACAAGCCCGGTGCCGGCACGATCATCGGCACCGACAACGTTGCCAAGAGTGCGCCGGACGGATATTCCGTGGTCGTGGCTTCGTTCGCGCACGCCGTCAATCCGGCGTTGCAGGCCAAGCTGCCGTACGGGAGCAACAAGGCCTTTGCTCCGGTGATCCTGATCGGCCGCGGCCCCAACGTGCTGGTGGTGCCCGCCGCCAGCCCGTACAAGACGGTGGCGGACGTGATGGCCGCCGCCAAGGCCAGTCCCGACAAGCTGACCTATGCCTCGCAGGGCGCCGGGACTTCGGCGCATCTGGCGGGTGAGCTGTTTGCCAACCTTGCCAAGGTCAGGCTCACCCATGTGCCCTACCGCGGCGCAGGCCCGGCGCTCACCGATCTCATGGGCGGGCAGGTGGACATGATGTTTGCCACGGCGGCGGCGGTATCCACCTTCATCGACAACGGCAAGCTGCGCGTGCTGGGGGTCACCACGGCCGAGCCGTCTGCGGCCTTCAAGAACGTGCCACCCATCGCCGTCACCGTCCCGGGCTACCGCGTCGAGAGCTGGTACGGCCTGTACGCGCCGGCAGCCACACCTGCCGCCGTGATCGATCGCCTGAACGCCGCAGCCCGCAAGGCGGCCCGCTCGCCGGACTTCGTTCGCAAGCTGGAGCACGAGGGCCTGATGGTCAATGCCGGACCTGCGGCGGAACTGGACACCTATGTGCAGGCCGAGGAAAAGCGCTGGGCGCAGATCGTCAGGCAAAACAACATCCATCCCGATTGATCGCACTGGCTGCGATCGCTTTCAAAGCACGCCATGAACTACGAACTGATCCAACTGAATGTCGCCGATGCGGTGGCAACCGTGACCCTGAACCGCCCCGACAAGCGCAACGCCATGAGTGACGACATGCGCACCGAGTTCATCGATGCCCTGGAGCGCGTGGCGGCAGACAAGGCCATCAAAGCCCTGGTGCTGACAGGCGCGGGCAAGGGATTTTGCGCAGGCGGCGACATTGCCGGAATGCAAAGGCGCATGAATGCTCCCGCGGGCGAGGTGGGCTTCAACGGCTGGCAGCGCCAGCAGCGCGTGCACCATGTCCAGGCCCTGCTGCACACCATGCCCAAGCCCGTGATCGCCGCCGTCAACGGCGCGGCTTCGGGACTGGGGGCAGACACGGCGCTGGCCTGCGACTTCGTGATCGCCAGCGAATGGGCCAGCTTCGCGTGGAGCTATGTGCTGCGCGGCATCATCCCGGACGGCGGCGGCATGTACTTCCTGCCGCGCCGTGTGGGCCTGGCCAAGGCCAAGGAGCTGATCTTCACCGGCCGCCAGGTCAAGCTGCCGGAAGCCCTGGCGCTGGGCATCGTGGACCGCCAGGCCAGTGCCGAGGCCTTGGTGGCAGAGGCCCAGGCCTGGGCGCGCGAGCTGTCCTCGGCTTCTTCCACCGCGCTGGCATTGACCAAGACCATCCTGAACCAGAGCTTCGAACTGTCTTCGCACGATGTCTTCGCCCAGGGCAGCCAGGCCCAGGGCATCTGCTACACCAGCAGTGAACACCGCGCATCGGTGGAGGCCTTCCTGGCCAAGACGGCCGGCAAGGAGTGACGCCATGAGCGAAGCCATTGCCAAGCTGCTGTCGCCGCGCAGCGTCGCCGTCATAGGCGCCTCTGCCGACCTGAAAAAGACCACGGGCCGCCCGGTGGCCTACCTGCAAAAGCACGGGTTTGCCGGCCGCATTCTTCCCGTCAATCCGCGCGTGGAGCGCATTGGCGATCTGACCTGCTATCCCGATGTGGCCTCGCTGCCTGAAGTGCCCGATGTGGCCGTGGTGCTGCTGGGCGCCGAGCGTGCGCACCAGGCCGTCAGGGAACTGTCGGCGCTGGGCTGCGCGGCAGCCATCGTGCTGGCCAGCGGCTATACGGAAACGGGCGAGGACGGGGCGCACCGCCAGCGGCAACTGATCGAGGCGGCCGGCAGCATGCGTCTGCTGGGGCCCAACACCATCGGGCTGGTCAACCTGACCGACCGGATCGTGCTGTCGCCCTCGGGCGCGCTGGAGATGGACGAGTTCCCCGTCGGAGGCATCGGTGTCGTCTCGCAAAGCGGCGGCATCCTGGGTTCGCTGCTGTCGCGCGCCGCCGCGCGTGGCATCGGCCTGTCCAAGCTCATCTCCACCAGCAACGAAGTGGATCTGGAACTGGCCGACTTCATAGACCACCTGGCCGATGACCCGGCCACCAAGGTGATCGCGCTGTATGTGGAGACGGTGCGCCATCCCGCCAGGTTCCGTGCCGCCTGCCTGAAGGCCGCGCGTGCCGGCAAGCCCGTGGTGGCCTTCAAGATCGGCCGCTCCGAGGCCGGCGCCAAGGCCGCCGTATCGCACACGGGCGCCATGGCCGGTGCGGATCGCATGTACGACGCGCTGTTCCGCCAGGTCGGCGTGATCCGTGCGCACAGCTTTGCCGACCTGCTGGACGTGCCCGCTGCGCTGGCCACGGGCCGCAGGCTGCGCGGCAAGCGCATCGCCATCCTGACGTCCACCGGCGGTGCGGGCACCCTGGTGTCGGACGATCTGGGCGTGGCCGGATTCGACACGCCGGCCCCTGACCAGGCGACCGCCGATGCACTGCGCGCGCTGCAGACCGGCAGCGAGGCCGTGCTGGACCGCAACCCCATCGACGTGACCCTGGCGGGCCTGCGTCCCGACCTGCTGCGCGGCGCCATCAATGCCTTGCTGGCAAGCCCCAGCTACGACGCGCTGGTGATCATCGTCGGCTCCTCCAGCCTGGCCATGCCCGAGCTGCTGGCCGGTGCCATCCAGGACTGCCTGCCCCACTCCGACAAGCCGGTGCTGGCCTACGTCAGCCCGCATGCGCCGGAAATCGGCGCGCTGCTCACGCAACGCGGCGTGCCGGCCTTCGCTGCGGCGGAAAGCTGCACGGCCGCGCTGGCGGGCATGCTGCGCGTCAACGGCTTCCAGGGTGCGCCTTCCGAGCAAGTCGTCGGCAAGGACACCCTGCAGGAACCGGATCTGCCCGGTGGCTGCCTCGATGAAGCGCAGGCCAAGGCCGTTTTCCGCCGTTTCGGTGTGCCGTGCGCGGCCGAGCGTGTGGTGCGCAATGCCGAAGAGGCCGAAGCCGCCGCGCGCGAACTGGGCGGCCGGGTGGTGCTCAAGATCCTTTCGTCCCGGATCACGCACAAGAGCGATGTCGGCGGTGTCGCCGTCGGCCTGACTGCGCAAACCATAGGTGCCCGGTTGGGTGCGATGGTGGACGACGTGCAGGCCAGGGCGGGCGTGCGCCCGGACCGGTTCCTGGTGCAGCAGATGGTGGCCGGCGGCACCGAGCTGATTCTTGGCCTGCACAAGGATGCGCTGGGCACCGCCGTGATGCTGGGCATGGGAGGCGTGACGGCCGAGCTGTTCCAGGACACCACGCTGCGGTTGCTGCCGGACGACGGCTCACAGCTGGCGGTGCTGAGCCTGTCTGACGCCCTGGAGATGGCCAGGGAGCTCAAGACCTGGCCGCTGCTGGACGGCTTTCGCGGCCGGCCCAGGGCCGATGTCGATGCGCTGGCCCATGCCATCGTCGCGTTCTCTGCAATGGCCGCCCGGCTGGGCGACCGCGTGATCGAAGCGGAGATCAACCCGGTGTTCGTGCTGCCGCAGGGCCAGGGCGTGTGCGCTGCCGATGGTGTGCTGGTTCTGGCCTGAGGGCGCCAGGTACTGCACATTTCTTCCAGAAAAAGACGGCCTCATGGAGGGCCAATCCAAGGAGACCACGCATGCATGCGACCGAAGTGTTCGGGCAGTTTGCTGCTCAATACCACCGTACCGAGCTTCCCGAAACCGTCATCCACCATGCCAAGCGTGCCGTGATCGACTGGTATGCCGCTTTGTTCCCGGGGCTGGGCGTGGCCCCTCTTGCACAGTTGGAGCAGGTGCTTGCCGAGGACCTGGACCGCGGCTCCTGCCGGCTTGGAAACGGCCGCATGGCCACGGCGCGGGCGGCGGCACTGTTCAACGGTTCGGCGGCCCATGCCGCCGAGGTGGACGACAGCTTCCGCGATGCCATGTACCACCCCGGGGCCGCAACCATTGCGGCGGCGCTGGCGGCAAGCCAGCAGGCAGAGGCCAGTGGCCTGGACTTCCTGCGTGCCGTGGTGCTGGGCTATGAGGCCTCCACCCGCATCGGCGTGACCCTGGGCCGGGCCCACTACCGCTTCTGGCACAACACCGGCACCGTGGGCGTCTTCGGGGCAGCGGCGGCCGCAGGGTATGCGCTGCGGCTGGATGCAGGGCAATTCGCCCATGCACTGGCCACGGCGGCCACCTTCTCTGCCGGGTTGCAGCAGGCATTTCGCATGGATTCGATGTCCAAGCCCCTGCATGCCGGGCGCGCGGCGGAGGCCGGCCTGCTGGCCGCGCAGCTTGCGCACCAGGGGGTGACGGGATCGCTGGACGTGCTGGATGGAGAGCTGGGCCTGGGCCGCGCAGTCAGCGACGGACCCGACTGGTCAGACATCGGTGCGACGCTGGGCAGGGACTTCCACATCACCCGGCTCACCTTCAAGAACCACGTCGGCTGCGGCCATACGTTCGCCGCCATCGATGCCGCGCTGGCCTTGCGCAGCCAGCATGCCCTGCGGGCGGACGACATCTGCAGCGTGGCCGTGGCCACCTATGGCCCGGCCCTGGATATCGCCTGCTACACCGATCCTGCGACGGAAAACGAAGCCCGCTTCAGTCTTCGTTTCGTGGTGGCCACGGCCCTGGTCCATGGCAGCGTGCGGCTTTCGGCGTACACCCCGGAGCGACTGGCCGATCCTGCCGTTCGCGCAATGCTCGAGCGCGTCCAGGTGGCCGTGGACCCGCAAATCGACCGGGCCTTCCCTGGCAAGAGATCGGCGCGCGTGGAGATCGTTGCCAGGGATGGCCGCTGCCATGTCTGGTTCCAGCCGGACCGCAAGGGCGATCCCGAGCTGCCTTTGTCGGATGGGGAGCTGGAGGACAAGTTCATGGAGCTTGCCGCGCCCGTTGCCGGCGAGGGACGTGCCCGGCAGCTGCTTTCCAACATCTGGGGGCTTGAGCGGGCGGGCTGCCTTGCAGGCCTCGCGGCCTGACAGGGCTGCATCGCTTGTGGATTGCAGCCTGGCCTTCAGCAGGCCTTAGACAGCTGCTCCAGGATCGCCGGGTTCTCCAGGGTGGAGGTGTCCTGCACGATGGGCTCGCCGCGTGCAATGCTGCGCAGCAATCGCCGCATGATCTTGCCGCTGCGGGTCTTGGGCAGGTTGTCGCCGAACCGGATGTCCCTGGGCTTGGCGATCGGCCCGATCTCCTTGGCCACCCACTCCCGCAGCAGCCTGGCGATGTCGGCCGCCTCGGCGCCGCTGGGCCGCGAACGCTTGAGGACGACGAAGGCGCATATGGCCTCTCCCGTCGTGTCATCGGGCCGCCCCACGACGGCGGCCTCCGCCACCAGGTCGGTCATGGCCACCAGGGCGGACTCGATCTCCATCGTGCCCATGCGGTGGCCGCTGACGTTGAGCACATCGTCGATGCGGCCGGTGATGGTGAAGTAGCCGGTGCGCGCATCGCGGACCGCGCCGTCTCCCGCCAGGTAGTAGCGGCCCTTGAATTCTTCGGGAAAGTAGCTGGCGACAAACCGCTCGGGATGGCCCCAGATGTTCCTGATCATGGAGGGCCAGGGGCGCTTGATCACCAGGATGCCGCCGTCGCCCCAGGGCAGCTCGTTGCCGGCCTCGTCCACCACGGCGGCGGCAATGCCCGGGAAGGCCAGCGTGCAGGAGCCGGGCACGAGGTCCGTGGCTCCGGGCAGCGGCGTGATCATGTGCCCGCCCGTCTCCGTCTGCCAGAACGTATCGACGATGGGGCAGCGGCCCCCGCCCACCTGCTCGTGGTACCAGTGCCAGGCGGCGGGATTGATCGGCTCGCCCACGGACCCCAGGATGCGCAGGCTGCCCAGGTCGTAGCGCGCGGGATGCACCTGCGCATCGGCGTCGGCGGCCTTGATCAGCGAGCGAATGGCCGTGGGCGCCGTGTAGAAGACCGTCACCCCGTGGGCCTCGATCATTTTCCAGAAGCGTCCCGCGTCCGGGTAGGTGGGCACGCCCTCGAACACCACCTGCGTGGCGCCCAGCGCCAGCGGGCCGTAGGCGATATAAGTATGGCCGGTCACCCATCCAATGTCCGCCGTACACCAGAAGACATCGGAGGGCTGCAGGTCGAAGGTCCAGGCGCAGGTCACGGCGGCATGCAGCAGATAGCCTCCCGTGGCGTGCTGGACGCCCTTGGGGGTTCCGGTGGAGCCCGAGGTGTAGAGCAGGAACAGCGGATGCTCGGCCGGCACCCATTCCGGTTCGCAGACATCGCTCTGGGCTGCGGTGATTTCGTCGAGCCACAGGTCCCGGGGCGGGTGCATGGCGATGGCGCCGCCCGTGCGCCGTGCCACCAGCACGTGGCGGACCTGCTCGCAGCCGGGCTGGGCCAGGGCCTCGTCCACGATGCTCTTGAGGGGCAATTGCCGTCCTCCCCGCACTTGCTGGTCTGCCGTGATGACGGCGCAGGCCCCCGTGTCCGCGATGCGGTCGCGCAGCGCCGTGGCGGAGAAGCCGCCAAACACCACGCAGTGAATGGCGCCTATGCGTGCACAGGCCTGCATGGCGGCCACGCCGTCAATCGACATGGCCATGTAGATGACGACGCGGTTGCCCTTGCCGACGCCCAGGCTGCGCAGGGCGTTGGCCAGGCGATTGACCCGCACAAGAAGCTGCGCATAGGTCACCTGCGTCACCGCGCCGTCATCGGCTTCGAAGATGAGGGCCGTGCGCTCGCCCAGCCCCCGCTGGATGTTGCGCTCCAGGCAGTTCCAGCTGGCGTTGAGCGTGCCGTCATTGAACCATTCGTAGAACGGGGCGCGGCTTTCATCGAGCACGCGCGTGAAGGGGCGCTTCCACGCGACGAACTCGCGTGCGAGCCGGCCCCAGAACGCCTGGGGGTCGGCGTCCGCCTCCGCGACGAGCCGGTCATAGGCGGCGCGCCCGCTCACGCGCGCATTGCGGGCCAGCTCTGCAGATGGGGGATAGGACGGTGCAAGGGACGGTGCAAGATGTTGGCTCATGGTGGTTGTCTCCTGGGTCTACAAATCAAGGGGTCACGAAGCCGGTGCAAAAAGCTCAGGCGCAAAGGCTCAGGCGCAAAGGCTCAGGCGCAAAGGCTCAGGCGCAAGGCCCCGGGGCGTCAGTCCCCGCAGTGCCGGCCTATCCAGCCGGCAATGGCCGCCGCGCTGCGGAAGTCGTCGCAGGAGCGGGCCGGAATGTCCGGATGGCGCTGGTTCCACAGGCGTGCCAGCGCCTGGCCGGGGCCGATCTCCAGAACGCAGCGCACCTGGCGTGCGGCAATGCTGTCCATGCAGTCGTCCCAGTGCACCGTGCCCGCTATCTGCTCTGACAGCGCCGTCCGGGCGCCTGCGGCGTCACGCACCCGCCGGGCCGTGTTGCTGAACAGCGCCACGGCGGGCGCGTGCACGGCCACCTGGCCCAGGTCCTTTGCGAAGGCCTGTGCGGCCTGTCGCATCCACGGGGTGTGGGAAGCCACCTGCACGCGCAGCCGGGTGGCATGCGCGCCCTGGCGCACCGCCTGCGCCTGCGCCTGCTCCAGCGCCGCATGGGGGCCGCCCAGGATGAGGTTCTCGGGGCCGTTGCGTATGGCCACGGCCAGCCCGGTCGTCTCCAGCAGGGCGGCCATGCGTGCGGGCGGCAGGCCGCTGACGGCCAGCAGCCCGCCGCCGGGCATCTGCTGGGCGCAGCGGTCCATGGCCGCCGCGCGGCGCGCGGCCAGGGCAACGATGTCGCAGGCATCCAGCGCGCCCGCGGCACCGAATGCGGGCAGTTCCCCCACGCTGTAGCCCGCCACGGCCGAAGGCGCGGGCAATTGCGGGGACAGCTGCATCCACGCGGCCATGGCCAGGCCCGCCAGCAGGGGCTGGGCCACGGCGTTGGACTCGGCCCACGGCGCATCCGCCAACCTGTCGCGCCAGTGCGAAACCTGCAGCTGTTCGCAGACTGCCTGTGTCCATGCATCGTCCGCCAGCCAGGGAAGCATGGCGGGATGCTGCGTACCCTGGCCTGAAAACAGCAGTGCAAAGCTCATGGCCGCTCGCAGACACGCAGCACCCAGC
>NZ_JAELTK010000103.1:0-17218 GCF_016428765.1 Delftia sp. ASV31 | reverse complement strand
CGCGCTGTACCTGGACCAGAGCACGCCGCTGCCCGACGACGTCAAGGCCGCCTGGCTGCGTGACTGCAGCAGCGGCTCGCGCCAGTACCTGCTGCCCTTCCTGCGGCCGCTGGCACGCACCAGCATCGTGCTCATCCAGATCCTCAAGGTGCTGCTGCCGCGCAACTGGGCGCACTCCAGGCTGCTGCACCGGCTGCTGGCCTTCAGCATGAACCGCTTCGTCTCGCCCGAGGCCAACTGGCTCATCCTGCGCCATTTCCACCTGGGCTCGCAGATCCTGGCCTTTGTCGCGGCCAACGCGCCCACGCCCGTGTCCACCACACCGCTGGAGCCAGGCAGCATCGACGACATCAAGGACGACCTGTTCCTCAGGCACGACCTGAACCTGTTCAACTTCGTCATCCGCCTGAACAACGCGCTGCGCGCCGCAGGCCAGGAACTGCAGCCCGTGGCCGAGCCCGACTTCGCCATGCTGCGCAACCCGCCCCTGCGCCTTGAGGACATGCCGCGCGGGCGCCTGAACCTGCTGGACCTGCAAAGCGCCATCGAGGTCTACACGCCCGTCTACCAGCTGCTGCTGACCGACAACGACTTCTGGCGCGCCAGCAACTCGCTGCAGCTGGACGAGACCGTGGCCATCTATGCGGCCAAGATCCTCGCCTCGCCCGAGCATCTGGTCATGCTCAACAACAAGCACCCGCTGGTGCCGCTGTCCACCCTGCGCGCCGGCCACCGCCTGGTGCTGCACGGCCTGTCCACCGAAATGCTGCACTGCCTGCTGATGAAGGTCGCCAGCGGCGACATCCCGCTGCCCGCACGCGAGCTGGCACGCATGCGCGAGGCGGCCCGCGCCCACGGAAGTGACAGCAGTGGCAGCAGCGACAGCAGCGGCAGCGCCAACAACGCCGACAGCACCGCAGCCGTCTGACCCAGGTCAAGAAACAGCGGCAGATGGCCGCCATCCCGCGCGAAACGCGTTACATCGCGTTGCATTCAACGGCATAGCCCGCTAGCCTGCACGGCTTCTCCCGGGGCGCGCCGCCCGGGTCCACTGCCGGTGCCCTGGGTGGCTGTCTGCCTGCCCAGGCTGCGGCGCATCCTAGCCTGCGTGCCCCATGCCATCGTCGTCCTCCACGCCTTCAGCGGTTCGCTGCAGCGAATGCATGCGTTCGTCCCATTGCCTGCTGGGCCAATTGCCCGAGCCCGCATTCCAGCAATGGCTGCCGCACATCCGCGAACGCGGCCTGGCCAAGGGCCAGAAGCTCCAGGCGCAGGGCTGCGTCGCCCATGAATTCCAGGTGATCAAGATCGGCTTCGTCCTGGCCATCCGCCGTGGCGGCGACGGCGTGCAGCGGCCCGTGGCGCTGTTCGGCAACGGCCACGCGCTGGGCAGCCCGGGCTGGCTGCAGCAGCCCTCGGCCATGCACTTCGAGGCCCTGGGCCCGGGGCGCATCTGCTGCGTGGACATCGCCACCATCACGCGCCGCGGCCTGGTCGATGCCGCCTTCGTGCGCGCGCTGGCCACCAGCTACACCTGCAACAACGCCCTGCTGGCGGAATGGGCCCACATCGTCCGCATCCCCGGCGTGCTGCGCCAGCTGGCCGCCACCCTGATGCAACTGGCGGCTCTGCAGTCAAGCCTGCTCGTGCGCCTGCCCAGCCAGGGCGCCCTGGCCGCCCTGCTGGCCACCACGCGCGAAACCATCGCGCGCAGCCTTGTGCGCCTGGTGCAGCTCGGCGCGCTGGAGCGGCCGGATCGATGGCATTGCGTGCTGCAGCCTGCGGTGTTGATGAGGATCAGTGGGGGGGGATGAAGGAGGTGGAGTGAAGGAGGTGGGGTGCGAGGGGCGTGGCGGTTGATCGGGCGGACCGGAAGGCTTGCCGACCTGTTGCAGCATCAAGCGCCAGGTTTGGCAGAACCGCCGCCCCTGCTCACCATCGCTGCCTTCCCATCGCAACAGCCCGCAGTCTGATGCTCAAGCGCCTCTTGCCTCTTCCTCCTGCTGCGCCAGCAAGGTCGCCACGGGCTTGTGAATCAGCGCGGGAATCTGCTCTGCCGGCATGGCGCGGGCGAAGAGCCAGCCCTGGTAGGCGTCGCAGTCCAGGATGCGCAGCAGGCGCAGTTGCTCGGCGGTTTCCACGCCTTCGGCGACCACCTGCAGGCCCAGGGTGCGGGCCAGCGCGATCACGGCCTTGACGATCTTGGCGTCGGCCGGGCTGTCGAGCATGGGGCCGATGAAGGTGCGGTCTATCTTCACGCGCGAGACGGGCAGATCGCGCAGGTGGGCCAGCGAGGAGTAGCCGGTGCCGAAATCGTCCAGCACCACGCAGACGCCGGCCGCCAGCAGGCTGCCCAGCAGCTCGCGCGCCTGCAGCGGGTCGGTCATGGCAGCGGACTCGGTGACCTCCAGCTCCAGCAGGTGCGGCGGCACGCCATGCCGGGCCAGGCTGGCCATGAGGCGCTGCTGCAGGTCGGCCTGGCGCAGTTGCTGGGCCGAGAGGTTGACCGCCACGCGCAGCGGCATGCCTGCGCGCAGCCAGTCGCCGGCCTGGCGGCAGGCAGCATCGATCACCCACTCCCCCAGGGCCAGGATCAGGCCCGTGGATTCGGCCACGGGCACGAAGCGTTCGGGCGAGACCCAGCCCATCTGCTCGTCGTTCCAGCGCAGCAGGGCTTCCACGCCCTGGACCTGGCCGCCCAGCACCTGCACCTGGGGCTGGAAGTGCAGGCTCAGCAGGCCCCGGTCCAGGGCACGCTTGAGGCGTTCGTGCAGCAGCACTTTCTCGGCCATGGCCTCGCCCATGGCGCTGGCATAGCGCGCATAGGAGGAGCGGCTGCGCTGCTTGGCGTCGTACATGGCCATGTCGGCATAGCGCATGAGGGTGGCCGCATCGCCCGCGTCCTGCGGATAGAAGGCTGCGCCCACGCTGGCACCGAAGTTCAGCGCGTAGTGGCCTATGGCGCAGGGCCGGCACAGCTCGTGCAGCAGCGCGTCGATGCGCTGGCGCAGATCGGGCTCGTTGCAGGGCTGCAGCAGGGCGGTGAACTCGTCACCCCCCATGCGCGCCAGCGTGGCCGAGCCGCCCAGCGCGACCTGCAGGCGGCGCGCCACCTCCTTGAGGACCTGGTCGCCCACGTCGTGGCCATAACCGTCGTTGATGGCCTTGAAGTTGTCGAGGTCGAGCAGCAGCAGCGCAAAGGACGCGGGGCCGGCGCCCGATTCAGACTGCGCCTGCGCCTGCGAGATCGCCTGTTCCACCTGCAGCCCGAACTGCCAGCGGTTGAGCAGGCCCGTCAGCGTGTCGTGGGTGGCGTGGTAGTGCATGCAGGCTTCCATCTGGCGCAGCTGCGACAGGTCGCGCACAAAGGCCACGGCCACGCCGCTGCCGTGCGGCGAGTGGCCCAGGGCGATGTCCACCGACAGGCGCTTGCCGTCCTTGCGCAGCAGCCACAGATCGCGCCCCTGGCCCATGGGCCGGCGCGCGGGCTGGGCGAAGTAGGACTGCAGTTGCGGCCCGTGGGCCGCCTGCGCCTCGGCCGGCAGCAGCATCTGCAGCGAGTGGCCCAGCAATTCGGCGGCGCCATAGCCGCTCATGGCCTGCATGGCGGGATTGGCCAGCAGGATGCGGCCGCTGCGGTCCACAAGCAAGATACCGTCGGGCGCGGCCTCCATGGCCACGCGCTTGAGGTCTTCGTCCAGCGCCTCGCCCGGTGCGGCGGGATCGCCGGCAACCATGCTCCAGCCCGCCGCCATCATGCGGACGCCCCGCTGCCGTGAAAGACCGATGCCGCAGCCTCCAGCGCCTGCGCCTGTCCGGCCAGCAGCTGTGCGTGCCCGATGGTGTTGCGCGCCAGGGCGGCATTGTGCTGGGTCATCTGTTCGAGCTGCTGCACGGCGGCCTGCACCTGCTGCACGCCGCCGGCCTGGGCCTGGCTGGCGGCCTGCATGCCTTCGGCCAGCACCAGTTGCTCGCGCATATCGGCCTGCACGGCCAGCATGGCCTCGCCCACTTCACGCGCCATGGCGCAGCTTTGCGCCACCTGCTGCTGCGATGCCTCGATCAACGCCTTGATCTGGCGCGCGGCGCGGGCGCTGCGCTGGGACAGGCCGCGCACCTCGTCGGCCACCACGGCAAAGCCCTTGCCGTGTTCCCCAGCACGCGCGGCCTCCACGGCGGCGTTGAGCGCCAGCAGGTTGGTCTGGAAGGCGATTCCGTCGATGAGCGAGCTGATCTGCCCCACCTGGTCGCTGGTCTGGGCCACGCCGCGCATGCCCTGGTCCAGTTGCACGACCATGCGGCTGCTCTGCCCCGCCATGTCCACGCCGTGCCGCGCGCGGGCGGCGGCCTCGCCGGCCTGGGCGCTGCTGCGCTCGATGGCGCTGGCCAGGGCCTGCATGGCCTGGGCCGATTGCTCCAGGCTTGCGGCCGCGGCTTCGGTGCGGTCGCTCAGTTCGGTGCTGCCCTGCTGCACGGCCAGCGCGCAGCGGCGCACCTGGTCGCTCTTGCCCTGGATGTCGCCGACCAGGGAGACCAGGTTGAGTCCGGTCTGCCGCACGGCACTGCCGATGGCTCCGATCTCGTCCGTGCGCTGCAGGAACCGTGCATCGGTCTGCTGCCCGCTGGCCACGGCCTGGGCCTGGCCACGCAGCGCAGCCAGGGGCATGAGCAGCCGGCTGCGCAGCCACTGCCCGGACGCCACGCAGGCCAGGCTCCAGATCAGCCAGGCCGGCCAGACCTGGGCCAGCGGCACGGCCGATGCCTGCAGCGCGGAAGACCACAACCCGGCCGACCCCAGCAGCCACAGGCCGGCCACCACGGCCTGCACGCGCCAGGCCAGTGGCCGAAAGCGCCACCACCGCTGCAGCGCGCCCACGGCGCCGCGCCCCACGGGAAAGCCCCGGTGCAGGCCAAGCGAGCGCACGCCGGCATTGATCTGCTCATAGAGCGCCGCATGCTGCTGCACCTCGCGCGGCTCGGGCCGGGTGCGCACGGACAGGTAGCCGACCACGGCGCCCGCATGGCGTATGGGACTGGCATTGGCGCGCACCCAGTAGTGGTCGCCGTTCTTGCGCCGGTTCTTGACCAGGGCGCTCCAGGGCAGCCCGCGCTGGATGGTGGACCACATGTCGGCAAAGGCGGCGGCCGGCATGTCGGGATGGCGCACGATGCTATGGGCCTTGCCGTAGAGCTCGGCGGCCTCGAAGCCGCTGACGCGGATGAAGGCATCGTTGGCATAGACGATGCGCCCCTTCAGGTCGGTGACGGAAAGAAGCGTCTCTCCTTCGCTCAGAGGGTACTCACGCTGGGTGACGTACACGTTTCGCCGCATGGATCAGGTCTCTCGGAGATGGGCGGGGCGTCGGCATGACACCCCCAGGCGGGGCCCACTCTAAGCAGTCCTGAGGCGATGCACATCAGGGATGGTGTGCTGCAGCGCACCTAAACGCAGTCAATGTGACGGGGGTCACATTGGCTGCGGCACGCGCAGGATCAGGAGCGTTTTTCCTGCAGCAGGGCCTTGACGTCGGCGCCCAGCACCTGCGGGCCGCCGCCGTATCGCTCATACACGCGCAGGCGGCCGGCCGTGTCATAGACATAGCTGCCGGCCGAATGGTCCAGCGTGTAGGCGCCTTCGGTCTTGCCGGGCACTTTCTTGTAGAAGAGCTTGAAGTCCTTGGCCACGGCCGCCGTCTCGTCCGGCGTGCCGTGCAGGCCGACGAAGCCGGGGTCGAAGTTGCCCAGGTAGGCCTTGAGCACCTCGGGAGTGTCGCGCTCGGGGTCCAGGGTGACGAAGACGCCCTGCAGCCTGTCGCCATCGGCGCCCAGTTGCTGCTTGACCTCGACCAGCTCCTGCAGGGTGGTGGGGCAGACATCGGGGCATTGCGTGTAGCCGAAGAAGACCACGACGACCTTGCCCGCAAAGTCCTTGATGCTGCGCTGCTTGCCGTCCACATCGCGCAGGGGAATGTCCTTGGCGTACTCGGCGCCCGTGACATCGACGCCCTGGAAACTGGTCTTTGCCTCGCGCGAGCATCCGCTCAGCGCCAGGGCGCCCCATGCCATGGCGGTCAAGCCCAGAACGCGCAGCGCTGTCCGTTTGTTCATGCTTCCTCAACAAGGTAGTTGCCGCAGGCTGCGTGGCCGCAAAGGCTGCGCGCCGGCCCGGGCTGGAAAGGGAAAAGGCAAAAGCGTCCGCTGAAGGCGCTTTCGCACAGCCGCAAACCATAACCCATAACCGCAAGACCCCGGCGCTGCGGGGCCTGCCTGCCAGCCTACCGGGGCGTACCAAAGCCTACTGGCCAGCCTTACTCGCCGTCGCCCGGACGCCCTGCCGTGTCCCAGGAGGCCGATGCACGCAGCAGCCGATCCAGGTCGCGCTTGGCCTTGCCGGCATCGGCCATGCCCAGGCCTGCGGGCATGCGCATCATCCAGTGGCCCTGCGGGTCCACCACGTACAGGTGGTCCTGCAGCGCATGGCCGGGCGCCGGCTGCAGCCAGCCGCGCAGCACGGCCTCGGGCACGCGCAGCACCGTGGCCTGGGCCAGCGCGGGGCGCAGGTGCGCGGGCACGGGTGCGTCGTCGGAGATGAGCCAGACCCGGTCCAGCCGGTCCTTTTCGCGGCCCAGGGTTTCGCGCAGCTGGCGCTGCAGATAGAGATGGCTCTCGCAGGCGCTGCCGCAGGCCCCGCCCGCCACACTGAGCAGCAGCCACTGGCCCTTGAGCGACTGCAGCGGCAGCGGCGCGCCGTCCAGCGTGGTGGCCGTGGCCGAAGGCAGGGCCGGCTGGGCGGCGATCAGCTCGCCAAAGCTGCGCTGCTGGCCAGGCCGCAGCACGTAGTAGGTGAAATAGGAGGCCGCCACGGGCGCGGCGCAGACCGCGAACACGGCCAGCATCTTCCAGCGGCCGCTGCGCGTGCGCTGCGCGCCGGCAAGGGCCGGCTGCAAGGGTGGCAGGCCATGGACGGTCATCTCCAGGGGAGTCTCAGGAGCGGGCATGGCGCGGGCGGACAAAGCGTCGGACGATTTGGAACCAGACATACAAAAGCGTGATCAGGGCCGCAAGTCCAAACCATTGGAACGCATAGCCATGGTGTTTCTCGACACCGGCCGTCACAACGGGCCAGTCGCGCCGCAGGCCTTCGCTGGCTTCGCCGGTCTGCAGCAGGCTCCATTCGCGCAGCGGCAGCCCGGAGGCCATGGCCCATTCGGCAATGTCCACATTCTGTCGGATGCGCGACTTTTGCCCATCAGGGTCTGCCCCTGCACGGCCGAATTCGTAGAGCCGGGACGGCGCGGCCTCCATGCGCCCCTCAACGGTCACCAGGCCTTCGGGCGTCTGCACCTCGGGCAAGGCCGTGCGGTCCAGGAAGTTGCGCGGCACCCAGCCGCGCTGCACGGCAATCACCACATCCTCATGCGGCGCGGCCAGCCGCAGCGGCGTGAGCACAAAGAAGCCCGGCTGGCCCTGCATCTGGCGGTTGTCCAGGTACAGCGATTGCCCGGCAATCCAGTGGCCCTGCAGTCGCACGGGCCGGTGCAGCCAGGGCGCCGCCTCGGTGTTCAGTGCAGCACCGGGCTGCATGGGCGCCAGCTGCGCGTTGTCCAACGGCGGCAGGCCCTGCTGGCGCTGCACGGCATCGAACAATTGCTGCTTGTAGGCCGCGCGCTGCAGTTGCCAGCGGCCCAGGGACAGTGTGATGGCCACGCCGATCAGCGCGGCCAAGGTGATCAGTACAAACCGCCAGCGGTCTGGCATTCTGGAAACACGCACCGGATAATCCACCCATGAAATTCGTGATCGTTCTCGCCCTGCTGGCCATTGTCGCCAGTCTGGGCAGCGCCTTGTTCTTCATGATGCGCCGCAATCCCGAAGACCAGGAGGGTGCGGGCGACGACCGGCGCCGCAGCCGCGCCATGTTCCGCGCACTGGCGCTGCGCGTGGGCCTGTCCATCACGCTGTTCCTGTGCGTGCTGCTGGCCGCCAAGCTGGGCTACATCCATCCCACGGGCTGGACCGCCGGGCAATAGGCAAGCCCCCTGCCCCCGCAAACAAAAAGAAGCGCCCAGGCGCTTCTTTTTGCATGGGGCGGGCAGACCCTCACATCCAGTACACAAGGACGTAGAGGAACAGCCAGACCACGTCCACGAAGTGCCAGTACCAGGCGGCACCCTCGAAGCCGAAATGCCGCTCGGACGTGAAGTGTCCCGCATGCAGGCGCATGGTGATGAAGAACAGCATCAGCATGCCCACGAAGACGTGGAAGCCGTGGAATCCTGTGAGCAGGAAGAAGGTCGAGCCGAACACGCCCGAGGACAGCTTGAGGTTCAGCTCGGTGTACAGGTGGTAGTACTCGTAGCCCTGCACGCACAGGAAGACGAAGCCCAGGACCACCGTCATCCACATGAAGGCGATGGTGCGGGCGCGGTGGCCGGCCTGCAGCGCATGGTGGGCGATGGTCAGCGTCACGCCCGAGGTCAGCAGCAGCGCCGTGTTGATGGTGGGCAGCCAGAACGGGCCCACGGTCTGGAAGGGCTCGACGCTGTTGGCCGGCGAGGCCGTGGCGCCGGCCGCCATGCTGGGCCAGACCGCCTTGAAGTCGGGCCAGAGCAAGGCGTTGTCCAGGCTGCCCAGCGCGGGCACCGAATGCGAGCGCGCCCACCACAGGGCGGTGAAGAAGGCGCCGAAGAACATCACCTCGGAGAAGATGAACCAGCTCATGCTCCAGCGGAAGGACAGGTCGATCTTGCGCCCGTACTTGCCCGACTCGCTTTCATGCGCGGCTTCCCGGAACCAGAAAAAGAGCACGGCCAGCCACCAGACCAGGCCAAGGCCCAGGCTGTACATGCCCCATTCATGCCCATTGATCCAGTTGCCCGCGCCCAGGATTACGAAGAACAGCCCCGCCGCCGCCATGACGGGGTGGCTGGACTCGGCCGGCACGTAGTAGTAAGGCGTTTTGCCGTGGGTGGTTGCACTCATTGCTCAGCTCCTGAAATTCTTGGTTCTCGGTTTCCCGTCTATCACTCTCTGTCCCCGATGGCCGCGCCGCTCAGACCACGAGCTTGACCAGCGCGATCAATCCCAGCACCAGCACGAAGATGGCCGCCAGCCCCACTGCAATCACATGCAGCGGCGTGATGCGCTCCCCGTCCTGCTGGTACTCGCTTCCCCTGCGCACGCCGAAGAGCGACCAAGCCACGGCGCGCACCGTGCGCCACACGCTGGGCGGGCGGCGCGGCTCCCGTGGCTGCGGCACATTCATGAGGCGGGCTCCTGCTTCGGCCCCGCCGCCACCGGCGCCCCGCCCATGGGTGCGGCCGGCGTCCTGCCGCCCACCTCGAAGAAGGTATAGGACAGCGTGATCGTGGTCACATCCTTGGAGATGCGCGGATCGATCACGAAGGCCACCGGCCATTCGCGCTTTTCCCCGGGCTCCAGCGTGTATTGCGAAAAGCAAAAGCACTCCAGCTTGTTGAAATGCGCGGCCGCCTGGCGCGGCGCATAGCTCGGTATGGCCTGGGCCGCCATGCGGCGGTCCTGCACATTCTGGAACTCGTACATGACCGTGGCCAGCTCGCCCGGATGGACCTGGATGGAGCGCTGCGCCGGCTTGAAGTCCCAGGGCCCGCGCGCATTGGCGTCGAACTCCACGGTGATGGTGCGGCTCTTGTCCACCTGCGAGTTGGCGGGCAGCTTCACATCGCGCCCGGCCGTGCCGTTGCCAGGCACCTGGCGCTCGGACAGCGACAGGATGTTGATGCCCGTGAGCTCGCAGATGTGCTTGTAGATGGGAATCAGCACGTAGCCGAAGGCAAACATGCCCAGCGCCACCACGGCCAGCTTGCCCACCATCTTCGCGTTTTCACTGCGCACGCTCACGGACGTCCCTCCTGTTGCCTGCCCTCAATGGAGCACGGTGATCTTGATCACGAAGCCGGCCAGAAAGACCAGCGCCACCGATACCAGGATCAGCGCCAGCCGCAGGTTGGCTTTTCGTTGCTGTGCGTCCATGTGCATCTCCCTTGGGGCTTGCATCAACCGATGATGCGGGTGGCGGTGGCATCGAGCTTGGGCGGCGTCTCGAAGGTATGGAACGGCGCCGGCGAAGGCACTTCCCACTCCAGGCCCTCGGCGGCCTCCCAGGGCTTTTGCGGCGCCTTCTCGCCCTTGCCGCGCATGGCGGGCACGACGACGAAGAGGAAGAAATACACCTGCATCAGGCCGAAGCCCAGCGCGCCCAGCGAGGCCACCATGTTGAAGTCGGCGAACTGCATGGGGTAGTCGGCATAGCGGCGCGGCATGCCGGCCAGGCCCAGGAAGTGCATGGGGAAGAAGGTGACGTTGAAGAAGATCAGCGAGCCCCAGAAGTGGATCTGGCCGCGCGTCTCCGAATACATCACGCCGGTCCACTTGGGGGCCCAGTAGTAGTAGGCCGCGAACATGGAGAACAGCGATCCGGCCACCAGCACGTAGTGGAAGTGGGCCACCACGTAGTAGGTGTCCTGCAGCTGGATGTCGATGGGCGCCATCGACAGGATCAGGCCCGTGAAGCCGCCCATGGTGAACACGAAGATGAAGCCCACCGAGAACAGCATGGGCGTCTCGAAGGTCATGGAGCCGCGCCACATGGTGGCCACCCAGTTGAAGATCTTCACGGCCGTGGGCACCGAGATCAGCATGGTGGCGTACATGAAGAACAGCTGGCCGGTCACGGGCATGCCGGTCGTGAACATGTGGTGCGCCCACACGATGAAGGACAGGATGGCGATGGACGAGGTCGCATACACCATGGACGCATAGCCGAACAGCTTCTTGCGGCTGAAGGCCGGCACGATCTGGCTGATGATGCCGAAGGCCGGCAAGATCATGATGTAGACCTCGGGGTGGCCGAAGAACCAGAAGATGTGCTGGTACATCACCGGGTCGCCGCCGCCTGCGGGGTTGAAGAAGCTGGTGCCGAAATGGCGGTCCGTCAGCGTCATGGTGATGGCGCCGGCCAGCACGGGCATGACGGCGATCAGCAGGTAGGCGGTGATCAGCCAGGTCCAGGCGAACATGGGCATCTTCATCAGCGTCATGCCGGGCGCGCGCATGTTGAGCACGGTGACGATGATGTTGATGGCGCCCATGATGGAGCTGGCGCCCATGATGTGCATGGCCAGGATGGAGGTGTCCATGGACGGGCCCATCTGCAGCGTCAGCGGCGCATACAGCGTCCATCCTGCGGCCGGGGCGCCGCCGGGCATGAAGAACGAGCCCACCAGCATCAGGCCGGCCGGGATCAGCAGCCAGAAGCTGAAGTTGTTCATGCGCGCGAACGCCATGTCGGAGGCGCCGATCTGCAGCGGCAGCATCCAGTTCGCAAAGCCCACGAAGGCCGGCATGATGGCGCCGAACACCATGATCAGGCCGTGCATGGTGGTCAGCTGGTTGAACAGCTCGGGGTTGACGATCTGCAGCCCGGGCTGGAACAGCTCGGCGCGGATCAGCAGCGCCAGCACCCCGCCCACCATCAGCATGGTGAACGAGAACAGCAGGTACAGCGTGCCGATGTCCTTGTGGTTTGTGGCGAACATCCAGCGCCGCCAGCCCGTGGGCGTGGCGTGGTGGTGATGGTCGTCATGCCCGTGTCCATGCTCGTGCTCATGCGCATGTTCGTGGCCCTCGCCCGCAGGGCTGTGGATGGGGGGAAGTACGGCGCTCATGCTGTTATCTCCAATCGCTCATCTGTCTTGCGGGCTCACTGGCCGGGGAACTTGCCGGTGCGGGCGGCCACGAACTCGGCCGGCTGCACCAGCTGGCCGGTCTTGTTGGACCAGTGGTTCTTGGCAAAGGTGACCACGGCGGCCAGCTCGGTATCGCTCAGCTGTTTCCAGGCGGGCATGGCGCCGTTGGCACGGCCTTCCAGCACCACATGCATCATCTCGGCCGTGGGACCCAGGACGATGGGACTGCCGTCCAGCGGCTTGATGGGACCGGCGCCCTTGCCGTTGGCCTGGTGGCAGGCCGCGCAGTTGGCCGCATAGACCTTCTCGCCGCGTGCCATCAGGTCGGGCAGGCTCCAGACCTTGCTGGGGTCGTCCTTCTTGGCGGCGGCGATCTTCTTTTGCTCGTCCACCCAGGCCTTGTAGCCGTCGCTCGACAGCACCTTCACGTGGATGGGCATGTAGGCATGCTCCTTGCCGCACAGCTCGGCGCACTGGCCGTAGTAGTCGCCGGTCTTCTCGGCACGGAACCAGGTGTCGCGCACAAAGCCCGGGATCGCATCCTGCTTGATGCCGAAGGACGGCACCATGAAGGAGTGGATCACGTCATTGGCCGTGGTGATGATGCGCACCTTGCGGTCCACGGGCACGACCAGCGGGTTGTCCACCTTGAGCAGGTAGTCGTTGGGTGCCTTGGAGACATCGCCGCTGTCGGACAGCGCGCGGTGGCTGCTGTCCAGCGTGGAGATGAAGCTCAGGCCCTCGCCTTCTCCGTTGATGTAGTCGTAGCCCCATTTCCACTGGTAGCCCGTGGCCTTGATGGTGACATCGGCGTTGGTGGTGTCCTTCTGCGCCACCAGCACCTTGGTGGCCGGCAGCGCCATGAGCACGACGATGATGAACGGCACGATGGTCCAGACCACCTCGACCGTGGCCGATTCGTGGAAGTTCGCCGCCTTGGCACCGCGCGATTTGCGGTGCTTCCAGATCGAATAGAACATCACGGCGAACACGCCGATGAAGATCACCGTGCAGATGATCAGCATCATCCAGTGCAGGTAATGCTGCTCATGCGCGATGCGCGTGACCGCCGGATGAAGGTTGAGCTGATTGACGGCCGGGCCGCCTGGCAGATCTGTCGTCGCATGCGCAAGGGAGCCTCCCCCTGCCACACTCATCAAGCCCCAGAGAACCAGCTTGGTGGAAATGCTTTTCATAGTTTTCACTTACATCTAAGCCTCGGGTTATCCACTCGCTCCGCTGCGCCGGCGTGGGGGCCGCGCAGCCAGACCGTTCAACGCCTGCCCAAAGGGCAACTCCCGGCCTCAACTGTCCGAGCATGCATGAAAGCGCCGCAGATGTGCCTGCGCGCAATCACCAATAGCGTGCCAGCCGGCATCAACGGCAGCTCGGACGTGGGACCAGGATTCGGGCGTACAGCCATCCCCGCCTGCGCCTGCAGGCGCATGAATTCGGAGGACAGCAGCAAGGTGGACGGAAGAATGCGCGCACGCCGGCCATTCAGGGCATGTGTGCCATGGGGGCCGGGAGCGGATTGGAAAAGGGGGCGCATGCGGCCCGGCATGCGGCACAGAAGGGGGGACAGCAGGGACAGAAAGACCAGTGCCCGCTCCCAGAGGAACAGGCACTGCTGCAGCCGGTGATGATCAAACTCGTGGGCGGGCCGCTCCTGGATGGGTCGGCCCGTTCTCGTTCCCGTGGCAAAACGAAACACCAAATCGTCTCCCCTTTCGGCCTGCGGACCGCTGGTCTTTTCCCGGCCCGGGAAAGCGAGCCCAGGGAAAAGCTGTTGTCTCTGTCAGCTCGGGAAAAGTGTAGACGTTTTTGTTTTCGATCAATGACCGGAAAGCGACATTGGGGCTATCGCAAACCCGTGTTGCGCGGCTGGCGCAGCATGCTGCGCATGTCCTCCAGCGATACGGCGCTGCTGGACTCCAGGCGCACGCGCGGCTGCGGCTTGTAGGCGTGGCCGTAGACGATCTCGAAGGTCAGCGCCAGCTGCCCGTCGGGGCCGGCCAGGCGCTCGCGCAGGGCATCGTGCAGGCGCTGCTGCCAGCGGCGGCCGCGCAGCGCGGCAAAGCGCTGTGGATGGAAGTTGCGGCCCAGCTCGCGCAGCTCCTGCAGCAGCCGCTCGGGCGTGGCAAAGGTCAGCGTGATGTGCTCCATGTCCATCACCGGCTCGCTGAAGCCTGCGTGCACCAGCATGTCGCCCCAGTCATGCATGTCGGTGAAGGCCTGGCCGGCGGGCGGCCAGCCCAGCTGGGCATAGATGGCGTGCAGCTCGCGCAGCGTATCGGGGCCCAGGCAGGAGAACATCACATAGCCGTCCACGGACAGCGCCTGGTGCCAGCGCGTGATCAGCGCCTGCGGGTCGGCCTGCTGGTGCAGGGCCATGTTGGCCCACAGCATGTCCACGCCGGCAGGCTCGGGCTCGCCGAAGCGCGTGGCGCCCCCGGTCCAGCGCGCGGGCTGCCACCAGCGCGCGCCCAGCTGCTCGCGGGCGGCGGCCTCATGCAGCGGCGAGGCTTCATAGACCAGGCATTCGGACTGCGCATAGCGCTGGCGCAGCAGCGCATGGGCCTGCAGGCCGCCGCGCACGGGCTGCCAGTGGCACCAGCGCTGGGGCGGCTTGACGATCCAGTCCAGCCGCTCCTGCATGCGGTGCGCCACCTCCTCATGCAGCCACGGCGAGGCCGCAGGCGCGGCCTGCTGCCAGCGCAATGCGGCGGCCGGATCGATGGTGGGGGGCAATTCGTGGGACATGGCTGGGCGGGGAATCCGGGCTCCTCGAAAGACAGGCGCCCGGCCCCGGAGCAAAGGGGTGGCGGACGCGGCGCGAGTATATTGACTCCATGCCCAACCTGCCTGCGTCATGGCTTTCGCACTGGCATGCCGGCCTGCCCAGCCAGTGCGCCGTCTGCCGCCGCTGGCCGGCGCAGCGCCTGTGCCAGGACTGCCGCTTGCGCTGGGCCAGGCCGCTGCCGCGCTGCGGGCTTTGTGCCATGCCGCTGCCAGCGGGGCACGGCGCCAGCGGCGGCCAGCAGGTCTGCGGCGCCTGCCTGGTCAAGCCTCCGCCACTGACGCACTGCCTTGCCGCGCTGGACTACGCCTATCCCTGGCACACGGTGATCGGCGACTTCAAATTCCGGGGAGACACCGGCCTGGCACGCAGCCTGGCCGCCCTGCTGCTGGAGCAGCACGGGGCCCGCGAGCAGCTGGAGCAATGCGATCTGCTGCTGCCCATGCCCCTGTCCGCCCAGCGCCTGCGCGAACGCGGCTTTCACCAGGCCCTGGTGCTGGCCCGTGCGCTGTCCGGCCCATCCACCCGCGGCAAGCTGCGGCACCAGGCCGTGCAGCGCGCTCACACGGCACAGGCCCAGCACGACCTGCCGCGCGCCCTGCGCCTGCGCCAGCTGCGCGGGGTCTTCGCGGTGCCGCCGGCGCAACTGCCCCATGTGCGCGGCCGCAAGGTCCTGCTGATCGACGATGTGATGACCACGGGTGCCAGCCTGCATGCGCTGGCCACCTGCCTGCGCCGCGCAGGCGCGGCCGAGGTCAGCGCCCTGGTGCTGGCGCGCACGCCCTGATCGTGGGGGTTCGGAGCCCGGGGGCATAGGCCGCCGCGAGACAATACGGGCCATGTTCCATATCGTTCTCGTCGCGCCGGAGATCCCGCCCAATACCGGCAATGTGATCCGTCTGGCCGCCAACACCGGCTGCAGCCTGCACCTGATCGAGCCGCTGGGCTTTTCCATGGAAGACCGCCTGATGCGCCGCGCCGGCCTCGACTACCACGAGTACGCGCCCGTGCGCCGCCATGCCGACTGGCAGGCCTTCCTGCAGGACTGCCAGCCGGACCGCCAGCGCATGTTCGCCATGACCACGCACAGCAGCAGCCCCGCCCACGCCATCGGTTTCCAGCCCGGCGACTGGCTGGTGTTCGGCTCCGAAAGCAAGGGCCTGCCCGCCGAGGTGCGCGAGCAGTTCCCGCCGCAGCAGCGCCTGCGCCTGCCCATGCTGCCGCAGCAGCGCAGCCTGAACCTGTCCAATGCCGTGGCCGTGACCGTGTTCGAAGCCTGGCGCCAGCATCAATTCGCGGGCGCTGCCCTGGCCGAGGGAGCAGCCGGCGCGGCCTGAGCGATCGGCCGGACCGGGCGAAAAGTTCCCGGCCGATTGTTTCAACAGCTGAAAAAGCGCATTGCCAATCCAAGGGTTTTTCCGGATTCCAAGCCGTCCTACATTTGAGTCATGGGCTCTACGTTACCAAGCGATTTCCGCAAAGAACGCCCTGTCCCAGAAACAAAACAAAGGACTTGAATCATGAAGAACACCCGCCGTTTTGCCGTCCTGGCCGCCCTCTCCATCTCCGCCATCGCCGCCCAGGCTGCCGGCTTCGACTACGCCGACAACAGCAGCTACCCGCCCGAAGTGAAGACCCAGAGCACGCTGACACGTGCCCAGGTCATGGCCGACCTCAAGGCCGCCCAGGCCAATGGCACCATGCCCTCCGTCGCCGAAGGCTACCTGCCCATCCAGAACACTGCCACCGCCACCGTGAGCCGCGATGAAGTGCGCCGCGAAGCCGCCGCCGCCGAGCGTTCGGGCCAGCTGAACTTCGGCGCCTGAGCCTCAGCCCCCCGCAACCGCTGCCACCACGCAGCCAGCCCGCAGGTGCCCCCTGCGGGCTTTTTTCATCGCCGGGCCGCCCCAAGATGAAAAGCGCCCCCTGGGGGGGCAGCGGACCTTGCGTAGCAAGGGTAGCGTGGGGTCAGTTTTCATTCAGGCCTTGGCGCCGTAATTGCGGGCCACGGACTCGGCCACGCAGGCGGGCTTGTCGGAGCCTTCGCGCTCCACGGTCACCAGCCAGGTCATCTGCAGGCCACCGGGCTCGATGGGCTCGGCGGCCTGCAGCGTCAGGCGCGCACGCAGGCGGCTGCCCACGGGCACGGGAGAGGTGAAGCGCACGCGGTTGAGGCCGTAGTTCACGCCCATTTGCGCGCCTTCGATGTGAAAGCAGTTCTGGAAAAACTGGGGGATCAGCGACAGCGTCAGAAAGCCGTGCGCAATCGGCGCGCCGAAGGGGCCTTTGGACGCGCGCTCGGGGTCCACATGGATCCATTGCTGGTCGCCCGTGGCATCGGCGAACAGCTGTACCTGCTGCTGGGTGATGGTGATCCAGTCGCTGACGGCGACTTCCTGCCCCACGCAGGCACGCACTTCGGAATAGGAATGGAAGGTTTTCATGCCCCAAATGGTAGGGGCCGGTGCCGCGCGCTCCATGTCGGGCGCGCGACAGCTAGGGTCTGTTGACGTTAATTTGTGGATCGCGTTGCGCGGTTGCGGGGTTGTATGCAAGGCGCTCATGCGCAGCAAGGCCCATGCCTTGCGAGTGTGAGCAACGCGGCAGACGGCCTGTCTCTTATACACATCTAAAAAAGGGGGGGGGGGGGGGGGGGGGGGGGGGGGGGGGGGGGGGGGGGGGGGGGGGG
>NZ_JAELTK010000102.1:0-17515 GCF_016428765.1 Delftia sp. ASV31 | reverse complement strand
GCGCCAGGCCCAGCCAGCGCATGCTGGCCAGCGGTGCCGGGTGGCGCCAGGCCGCGCTGCCACCCTGGGCCTGTATCCATGCGGGCGAGGCGCACAGCCAGTTGCGCATGGCGCCCAGGCGCCGGGCGGCCCAGCCGGAATCGGCCAGCCGGCCGAAGCGCAAGGCCAGGTCGATGCGGCTTTGTATGAGGTCGATGGGCGCGTCGTCCACATCCAGGTGCAGGCGCAGTGCGGGGTGCCGGGCCAGCCAGTGGCCCAGGGCCGGCGCGATGTGGCGGGCAAAGCCCACGGTGGCTGACAGGCGCAGCTCGCCGCCGGGCTCGTCGCGCGCGGCCGCCAGCTCGGCCCGCGCCTGGCTGGCGGCCTGGGCCATGGCGGCGCACTGCTGGTAGTAGCGCTCGCCCGTGTCGGTCAGCGCGATCTGCCGGGTGGAGCGGTGCAGCAGGGTGACGCCGCCATCGCGTTCGAGCTGGCGCACCTGCTGGCTCACGGCCGAGGGGCTCATGCCCAGGGCACGCGCGGCGGCGCTCATGGAGCCGTGCTGCACCACGGCGGCGAAAACGGCCATGCGTTTGTAGTCATCCATGGGCTGTATTGTGAAGCTGCACTTCAAGGTCTTGGTAAAAATTGCCGTCTACCGCACGCATTGTGAACGGCGTAATCTCAATGCCATCGTGAACAGGCGCCCTGGCGCCATAAAGGACCGAAGATGAAAGTGGCATTGATTGGCGCAACCGGTTTTGTGGGTTCGGCGGTATTGAAGGAGCTGCTGCAGCGCGGCCATGAGGTCGTGGCCCTGGTGCGCGACCCCGCCAAGCTGGCGGCCCAGCCGCGGCTGCAGGCCGTGCAGGCCGATGTACTGGACGCCGCCGCCGTGCAGCGCGCCGTGGCGGGCGCGGACGCCGTGGTCAGCGCCTACAACGCGGGCTGGGGCAATCCCGACATCTATGAGGACTTCATGCGCGGCTCGCGCGCCATCGTGGCGGGCACCAAGGCGGCCGGCATCAAGCGCTACCTGGTGGTCGGCGGCGCAGGCAGCCTCTACATCGCACCCGGCAAGCAACTGGTGGACACGCCCGAGTTCCCGGCCGCCATCAAGCCCGGCGCCTCGGCTGCCCGCGATGCCCTCAACGATCTGCAAAAGGAGCAGGGCCTGGACTGGACGATGCTGAGCCCGCCCATTGCCCTGCACCTGGGCGACCATGGCGAACGCACAGGCCAATACCGCACGGGCAAGGATGAGCCGCTGATGCAGGCCGATGGCCAGCCCGGCACGATTTCGGCAGCGGACCTGGCCGTGGCCCTGGTCGACGCGCTGGACAAGGACCTGCACCTGCGCCAGCGTTTCACCGTCGCTTACTGAACACCTGCGCCAGTCCACTGGTGCCGCAGCGGTCTCCATGGCATGCTGGTGTCCGTCATGAACAGGCAGGAGCACAGCCATGATCGACCACACGGGAATCCTCGTATCGGACTTCGAGCGCAGCAAGGATTTCTATGCACGCGCCCTGGCGCCGCTGGGCTATGAAATCCTCATGGAGCTTTCTGCCGAAGTCACGGGCCATACGGACACTGCGGGCTTCGGCGAGCCGCCCAAGCCCGATTTCTGGATCAGCGGGGGCACGCCCAACCAGCCGCCCATCCATGTGGCCTTCCGCGTGGACAACCGCCACATGGTCGATGATTTCCATGCTGCGGCCCTGGCGGCAGGCGGGCGCTGCAACGGCGAGCCCGGCCTGCGACCGCACTACCACGACGACTATTACGCGGCCTTTGTGCTCGACCCCGACGGCCACAACATCGAGGCGGTCTGCCACCTGCCGCCCGCCTGAGTCCCCCTGGCGGCACTGGGGCCTGCGCGGCAGCTGACATCAGGCGGTCGCATGGCGCAGCACAATATTGCGCTGCAACAAAAAAGGCCCCACGTTCCCCATGCCCCCTTCCGTTTCCGCTGCGGCCGGCTCCGTTTCCGCGTCATCCACACCCACGGCCGCCCAGGCCTGGCTCAGCGTGATTGCGCTGGCGCTGGGCGCCTTCGTCTTCAATACCACCGAGTTCGTGCCCGTGGGCCTGCTCAGCAGCATTGGCGAGAGCTTTGGCATGCCCACCGAGCAGGTCGGGCTGATGCTGACTATCTATGCCTGGATCGTGGCCCTGGCCTCGCTGCCCTTCATGCTGCTCACGCGCAATGTGGAGCGGCGCAAGCTGCTGATGGGAGTGTTCGCGCTGTTCGTGGCCAGCCATGTGCTGTCGGGCGTGGCCTGGAGCTTTGCCTCGCTCATGGTCAGCCGCATCGGCATTGCGCTGTCGCACGCGGTGTTCTGGTCCATCACCGCCTCGCTGGCCGTGCGCGTGGCGCCGCCCGGCAGAAAGGCCGTGGCGCTGAGCCTGCTGGCCACCGGCACCTCCATGGCCATGGTGCTGGGCATTCCGCTGGGCCGCATCGTGGGCGAATGGCTGGGCTGGCGCACGACGTTCCTGGCCGTGGGCGGGGTGGCCGCCATTGTCATGGTGGCGCTGGCCCGGCTGCTGCCGCGCCTGCCCAGCGAGAACGCGGGCAACCTGGCCAGCGTGCCCATGCTGCTGCGCCGCCCGGCGCTGCTGTCCATCTACATCCTGCTGGTGGTCGTGATCACCGGGCAGTTCACGGCCTACAGCTATATCGAGCCCTTCGTGCAGGACATCGCGGGCTTCGAGGGCAAGGTGACCACGGCCGTGCTGCTGCTGTACGGCGGCATGGGCATCGTGGGCAGCGTGATGTTCAGCTGGTGGGGGCTGCGCCATCCGCGCGGCTTTCTGCTGGCCGCCATTGGCGTGCTGTCGGCCAGCCTGCTGATGCTGGTGCCGGCCTCGGGCCATGAGGCATCGCTCTACGTGATGAGCTCGGTCTGGGGTGTCGCCATGATCTGCTTCGCCCTGGCCATGCAGTCCCAGGTGCTCAAGCTGGCGGCCGACGCCACCGACGTGGGCATGTCCATGTTCTCGGGCATCTTCAACATCGGCATTGGCGGCGGTGCGCTGCTGGGCAGCCAGGTCAGCATGCACGCGGGCATGCAGAACATCGGCTGGATCGGCGGCGGCCTGGTGGCGCTGGGCCTGGCCTGGTGCATCTGGGCCTTCGTGCGCTGGTCGGCCGGCTTCCAGGCATCGGCGCACTGAAGCGGGTCAGCCGCCGGGTGCCCGCATGGCCTGGGCGTAGCGCTGCGGCGCCAGGCGTGACACCAGCACGCAGACCACGAGCACGGCGGCCATCTGGGCCAGCCAGCCGGCGCCGAATCCGCCCGTGAACTGGTGCAGCCGGGCGATCACATAGGGCGCCAGCGCCGCAATCAGAAAGCCGCCGCCCTGCATCAGCGCGTTGAGCGCACCGGCCTGCGTGGGGTGGGGAAGATGGTCCAGCGCCACCACCATCATCAGCGCGAAGCAGCCACCCAGGCCGATGCCGAGGATGACGATGTTGAGCAGCGGCGCCGCATCAGGCCACCAGGCCAGCGCGGCTAGGCCGATGATCTGGCACAGCAGCGTGAACCCCAGCCATGGCCGCCGGTCGGCATGGCGCGAAGCCAGCACGGGCAGTCCCAGCGCGGCGCTGGCCTGGGCCACCGACAGCAGGGCCACCAGGCCGCCGCTTTGCGCGGGGCTCCAGCCGTGCGTCTGGTAGAAGGGCGCAAGCCAGGCCACCATGGCCGCATAGCCGCCATTGATGAGGCCGAAGCAGGCCATCAGCAGCCAGGTGCGCGGGCGCAGGCGCAGCCAGCCGGTGTCTTGCGAGGCATGGGCTGCCATGGGCGCCGGACCCGGCAACGCGCGCAGCGCATGCCGCGCCAGCACCAGGCCCAGCAGGGCGGGCGCAGTCCAGAGCGCCAGCGCAAAGCGCCAGTCCAGTCCCCATTGCACGGCCAGCGGCGAAATCTGGGCACCGAGCGCCCCGCCGCCCATGAGCGCGGCCGAGTACAGCCCCATCATCTGGGCCATGCGCGTGGGCGACTGGCGCTTGATCAGGCCCGGCAGCACGCCTTGCACCAGGGCCACGCCAGCGCCGCACAGCGCGGCCGTGGCCAGCAGGGTGGCCGCACTGGAGCCCGCCACGCGCAGCGCGCAGCCCAGCGCAATCACCGCCAAGGATCCGACCACGGCGCGGCGCGGACCCAGGCGCCGCAGCGCGGCCGGGGCCAGCCAGGCGCCCACGCCCATCAACGCCATGGGCAGCAGCGTCAGCCAGGACAGCGTGGACAGATCCATGCCGGTGGCGGACTGTATCTGCGGGCCCAGCGGGCCGATGGCCGTGAGAAACGGGCGCAGGTTCAGCGTGACCAGGACCACGGTGGCCAGCCACAGCGCCGTTGGAATGGCGTGCGCTGCGGCAGGCGCCTCGGTGCGTGCAGGCGCAATGGACGACATGGCTTCAGGCCCAGGGGGCGTTGCCATACAGCTGGGCCGCCGTGATGCCCGTGTCCAGCCGCGTCAGGGGCAGCGGTGGCGGCTGCAGCGGCATGCGCAGCCGCTGGTAGGCGCCTTCGCTGGACAGGCCGTAAGGCTGGGCATCCGCGTTGTCGAAGGCGAAGAAAACCTGCTCGGCCCCGGCCATCACCAGCGCCGCCAGGCACATGGGGCAGGGGTGGCCGCTGGCGTAGATGGTGCAGCCAGCCAGGCTGGGGTTGGCCTGGGCGCGCGTGCCTGCGCGCAGCGCCTGCATTTCGGCATGGGCGCTGGGGTCATGGCTTTGCACGATCTCGTTGACGCCCGTGGACAGGATCTGCCCCTCGCGCGCGAGCAGGGCGCCGAAGGGCCGGCCGCCCCGCAGGCGGTTGTCGTGCGCCAGCTGCACGGCATGGCGCAGCAGGCGGATGTGTTCTTGTTCTTGCATGGGGATGGCTGGGCAATCGGGAGCTGAGGCCGCAGTCTAGGACGGGGGCCATCAATTGGAAAATTAAATGATCAAATGCCGGGCAGTGACAAAGCCACTGAAATCCGCCCACGCCCCATGCAACCCTCTTCCATAGACCCCACCCTGTTGCGCAGCTTCTGCGCCGTGGCCGAAACCGGCAGCTTCACGCGCGCGGCGCAGGGCGTGCACCTGACCCAGTCCACGGTCAGCCAGCAGATCCGCAGGCTGGAGGAGCAAATGGGCTGCACGCTGCTGGACCGCAGCGGGCGCCATGTGGAATGCACGCTGGAAGGAGAGCGCTTGCTGGCCTATGCGCAACGCATCCTCGCGCTCATGGACGAGGCCGTGGAGCAGTTGGCTGGCGCCACCGAAGCCGTGCTGCGCATCGGCGTACCAGAGGACTTTGCCGGCCATGCCTTGATGCCCGCCTTGGGCGCGCTGGCGCGCAGCCAGCCGCAGTTGCGCCTGGAGCTGACCAGCGGGTTGTCGCAGGCGATATGGCAGCAACTGCAGGCCGGCGAGCTGGACCTGGCCATCGTCAAGCAGCGCAGCGGCAGCACGCCCGGCATGGCGCGCTGGCCCGAACCGCTGGCCTGGATAGACAGTGCGCGGCATCCCTGCCACGGGATGGATCCCTTGCCCCTGGTGGTATTTCCGCAGGGCGGCCTGTACCGCAGCGAGATGACGCATGCGCTGGATGCCGCCGGCCGGCGCTGGCGCCTGGCCTATGTGAGCGCCAGCCTAGCCAGCATGGAAGCCGCCGTGGAGCAGGGCCTGGGCATCAGCCTGCTGCCGCGCAGGCTGGTCGGGCCCTGCCACCGCCTGCTCGATGGCATGGCCGGCTTCGCCCCCGTGCCTGATGTGGAAGTGGCACTGCACGTGCGCGCCCAGCTGTCGGCGCCGGGCCGGCGTCTGGCTGAGCGCCTGTGTGAGGTGTGCGAGGCGTTGCTGTCGCCTGCCGCTGGCGAAGCCTGAAAAAATCCCCGCCGTGGCGGGGATGGTCGGTGGGTGACGCGCAGGCTCAATCCATCGTCAGGTTCTGCTTTTGCACCACGTCCTTGTAGACCGCCAGTTCGGCCTTGATCTCTTCAAAGAAATGCTCGGGCGTGTCGGCCACGATCAGCGAGCCGGTTTCCTCGATGCGCTTCTTGATGGCCGGGTCCTGCAGCACCTTGCGCGTGGCGGCGTTGACCTTGTCCACGATGTCGCGCGGCAGGTTCTTGGGGCCGACGATGCCGTAGTAGGCCATGCGGTTGACGGGGGCCAGGCCCACTTCCTTGAAGGTGGGCACATCGGGCAGGGCGGCCAGGCGCTGGGGCGCGGCCACCACGATGGGCACCAGGCGCTTTTCCTTGACGAAGCCCAGGGCGGAGGGCAGGTTGTCGAAGATCAGCGGAACCTGGCCGGCCACGGCGTCGTTCAGCGCGGGGCCGCTGCCACGGTAGGGCACGTGGGTGATGTCGGTGCCCGTGGACAGCTTGAACATCTCCATCATCAGATGGGTGATGCTGCCGTTGCCGGGCGAGGCGTAGGAGTACTTGCCGGGGTTCTTCTTCACCTCGGCCAGGAACTCCTGGTAGTTCTTGCCCGCGAACTTGGGGTTGGCCGCAATGATGTTGGGCGTGGCCGCGATGTTCACGATGGGCGTGAAGTCGGTCAGCACGTTGTACGGGATCTTGGGGTTGATCGCCGGGTTGGTGGCTGTGGTGGACACGGTGGCAATGCCCAGGCTGTAGCCATCGGGCTGGGAGCGCGCCGTCTCGGCCGCGCCGATGCTGCCGCCGCCGCCGCCCTTGTTCTCGACCACCACGGGCTGTCCCAGGGCACGGCCCAGCGGTTCGGCCACGATGCGCGCGATCAGGTCGGTGGTGCCGCCGGCCGCGAAGGGCACGAGCAGCTTGATGGGCTTGGTGGGGTAGCCCTGGGCATGGGCTGCGCCCGAAAGCGCAAGGGCGCCGAGGATGCCGGCGAGCGCGATGCGGGAGGTGTGAGTCATGGTGTTGTCTCCTTGAATGGATGTTGTGGACGTTTGTTGTGAGGCACCGACGGGTGGGAGGGCGGGATTCGTTAGGACATTCGTATGGCGGTGCTTGGGCTGAGAAATGTGGAGGCGGTGCTGCGCGGCGCTGGCGATCAGACCACGCCGCGCGAGCGCAGCGCCTGGATGGCCATGGGCGCAATGCCCAGCTCGCCCAGCACTTCATCGGTGTGCTGGCCCAGGGAGGGCGGTGCGCTGCGCAGCACGGGCGGGGTATCGCTCAGGCGCATGGGGCTGGCCACGCCGGCGATGCGCGAGATGCCGTCGCCGGCCTCGCGCGGCAGCTCAACGCGTATGCCGCGTGCGCGCACCTGCGGGTCATCGAAGGCCTGGGCGATGGTGTTGATGGGGCCGCAGGGCACGGCCTTGTCTTCCAGCAGCGCAATCCATTCGGCCGTGCCGCGTGTCTTCATGAGGGGCACCATCCGCTCCAGCAGCGCCTGGCGATTGCGCACGCGCGCGGTGTTGGTGGCAAAGCGCTCGTCCTGCGCCCAGCCGGCTTCGCCGACGGCGGCGCAAAAGCGCGCGAACTGCCCGTCATTGCCAATGGCCAGCAGCACGTTGCCGTTGGCCGTGGCGAAGTCCTGGTAGGGCGCCAGGCTGGGGTGGATGTTGCCGGCGCGGCCCGGCGATTCGCCCGTGGCCAGAAAGCCGGCGGCCTGGTTGGCCAGCACGGCCATGCCCACGTCGAGCAGGGCCATGTCGATGTGCTGGCCCCGGCCCGAGGCCTGGCGTGCATGCAGCGCGGCCAGGATGGCATTGCTGGCATACAGGCCCGTGAAGACGTCGATCACGGCCACGCCCACCTTGAGCGGGCCGCCTCCGGGCGCCTCGTCGGCATGGCCGGTGATGCTCATCAGCCCGCACATGGCCTGCACCATGAGGTCGTAGCCCGCGCGCTCGGCATACGGGCCGGTCTGGCCGAAACCCGTGACCGAGCAATAGATCAGGCGCGGGTTGAGCGCCTTGAGGCTTTCGTAGTCCAGCCCGTACTGCGCCAGGCCACCGACCTTGAAGTTCTCCACCAGCACGTCGGCCCCGGCCGCCATCTGGCGAATCAGCTGCTGCCCGTCGGGGGTGGACATGTCGATGGTGACCGAGCGCTTGTTGCGGTTGCAGGCCGTGAAATAGCTGGCCTCCTGCGTCGCCTGGCCATCGTCGCGCGCCAGGAACGGAGGCCCCCAGTGGCGCGTGTCGTCGCCGGCCACGGGCCGCTCGACCTTGATCACATCGGCACCCAGGTCGGCCAGCGTCTGCGTGCACCAGGGCCCGGCCAGCACGCGGGAAAGATCAAGCACCTTGATGCCAGCCAATGCGGCCGGCGCGGAGGATGTGGAGGACATGAGAGGGAAGAAATATGAGCGCGCCCGATGCCGCTGGTAGTTCAGCTGAGTGCTTGAGCTTCCATCCCCCATAGCGTGCGAGACGGACGCTGCCCAAGCGAGAGACGCCGAGCAAGAGCCGCCTCGCGGCGAGGGCGTCGTCCCCCTCCGCGAAGCGAGAAGGGGGAAGGCGCGAAGCGCCTCAGGGGGTCAGTTGGCAAAAGCTGCGATGCCGGTCTGGGCACGGCCCAGGATCAGCGCATGCACATCGTGCGTGCCCTCGTAGGTGTTGACCACTTCCAGGTTGACCAGGTGGCGGGCCACGCCGAACTCGTCGCTGATGCCGTTGCCACCCATCATGTCGCGCGCCATGCGGGCAATGTCCAGCGACTTGCCGCAGTTGTTGCGCTTGATCAGCGAGGTGATCTCGATCACGTTCTGGTGCTCGTCCTTCATGCGGCCCACGCGCAGCGCGGCCTGCAGGCCCAGGGTGATCTCGGTCTGCATGTCGGCCAGCTTCTTCTGGATCAGCTGGTTGGCGGCCAGGGGGCGGCCGAACTGCTTGCGGTCCAGCGTGTACTGGCGCGCCGTGTGCCAGCAGAACTCGGCTGCGCCCAGGGCGCCCCAGGCGATGCCGAAGCGTGCGCTGTTCAGGCAGGTGAAGGGGCCCTTGAGGCCGCGCACTTCGGGGAAGGCGTTTTCCTCGGGAACGAAGACGTCGTCCATCACGATCTCGCCCGTGATGGAGGCGCGCAGGCCCACCTTGCCGTGGATGGCCGGGGCCGACAGGCCCTTCATGCCCTTGTCCAGGATGAAGCCGCGGATCTCGCCCACATGGCCGTCCTCGGTCACTTCCTTGGCCCACACCACGAACACGTCGGCCACGGGGCTGTTGGTGATCCACATCTTGTTGCCCTTGAGGCGGTAGCCGCCGTCCACCTTGTAGGCGCGGCTGGACATGCTGCCGGGGTCGGAACCGTGGTCGGGCTCGGTCAGGCCGAAGCAGCCGATGAACTCGCCGCTGGCCAGCTTGGGCAGGTACCTGTTCTTCTGGTCTTCGGTGCCGAATTCATTGATGGGCACCATCACCAGCGAGCTTTGCACGCTGGCCATGGAGCGGTAGCCCGAGTCCACGCGCTCGATCTCGCGCGCCACCAGGCCGTAGCTGACGTAGTTCAGGCCCGCGCCGCCGTATTGCGTGGGGATGGTGGGGCCCAGCAGGCCCAGCTCGCCCATCTCGCGGAAGATGCTCACGTCGGACTTTTCGTGGCGGAACATTTCCAGCACGCGGGGGACCAGCTTCTCCTGGCAGTAGGCATGGGCCGCGTCGCGGATCATGCGCTCGTCTTCGCTCAGTTGCTGGTCGAGCTGGAAGGGGTCATCCCATTGGAAGCTGTTGCGGGCCATGGCGTGGTTTCTCCAAAAAACAAAGAGGTCAAGGGCGGGTCGCTGCCATATGCCAAAGCCGGGCAGGCTGTGGCCATGGAGCGTTGTTGCGACGCATCTTAGAAGCGGGCCTGCGCGTGGCGCAAACGATGTTTGTTCATCCATGAATGCGTAAAACGCATGTATGAATGGGTTGTTGCGGGTTATTCCCTATGATGTGAGGCTCTGAAGTGCATTGAATTCATGAGATATGCGTAGAGCCCTGCCATCCACCCAAGCCCTAGCCTGCTTCGAGTCGGCCGCCCGCCACATCAGCTACACGCGTGCGGCGCAGGAACTGTCGCTCACGCAAAGCGCGGTATCGCGCCAGATCATTGCGCTGGAGGAGTTCCTGGGCGTGCAGCTGTTCCGGCGCACGCGCCACGGCGTGCTGCTGACGGAGGCGGGCACGCAGTACGCCCAGCAGGTCTCGCGCTGGCTGCACGGCCTGGAGCGCGACACGCTGGACATCATGGCCCACCAGGGCGAAGGCGGCCCGCTCAACCTGGCGGCCGTGCCCACCTTCGCCACGCGCTGGCTGGTGCCGCGCCTGCCGCAGCTGGCGCGCGAGCATCCCGAGGTCACGGTGCACATCGACGTGCAGACGCGGCCCTTCCTGTTTGCCGATACCGTGTTCGACGCCGCGCTCTACGCGGGCACGCCCGAGCAGGTGGCGCGCTGGCCCGGCGTGCAGGCGCAGTGGCTGATGGACGAAGAGGTGGTGCCCGTGTGCAGCCCGCAACTGCTGGCCACGGCCCAGGCGCGCGAGCCGGGCCGGGCCTGGCTGCCTGTGGGGGCGGACATCGTGGCCCGGATGCCGCTGCTGCAGCAAAGCACGCGGCCCTACGGCTGGCAGCAGTGGTTCGATGCCATGGGCGTGGCCGCGCCGCGCGCGCTGGACGGCATGCGGCTGGAGCTGTTCTCCATGCTGGCCGTGGCGGCCAGCCAGGGCCTGGGCGTGGCGCTGATGCCGCCCATGCTGATCGAGCAGGAACTGGCGCGCGGCGACCTCATCATTGCCTGCCCCCAGCCGCTGCGCGGCAACCGTGCCTACTACCTGGTCACGCCGGCCCTGGCGCCCGATGCGCAGCCCGCGCCCGCCCTGCGCGTGTTCTCTTCATGGCTGCAGCAGCGCGCCAGGGAGCATCGGCCTGCCTGAAAATTAAGCAGGCTTTGGATTGTTCAACGATGACAGTCACTTAACTGCCTTATCCTTGCTGCTGGCGGCGCTTGTCCACAGGCTTGTGGGGGTGTCTCTGGGGAAAACCCGCAATCGCGCTCAAAACCAGGGCAGCACGGCCAGGCACAGCGGCATGACCACGGCCGTGGCCACGCCGTTCAGGCCCATGGCCAGGGCCGAGAAGGCGCCCATGGTCGGATTCACCTGCAGCGCGCGTGCCGTGCCGATGGCGTGGGCCGTAAGACCCAGGGCAAAACCCTGCACGGCCGGGTCATCGCTGCGCACCAGGCGGATCAGCAGCGGCGCCATCATCGTGCCCGCAATGCCGGTGATGGCCACGGCCACGGCCGCCAGCGAGGCCGGCCCGCCAAAGCGCTCGGCCATGGGCAGGGCGATGGGAATGGTGGCTGACTTGGGCGCCAGCGCCACCAGCGTCTGCACCGTGGCACCCAGGCTCCAGCCGATCAGCAGTGCCGACAGCAACGCCACCACGCAGCCCACGGCCAGGGCCACGCTGATGGGCAGCCACAGCGCGAGTATGCGCTCGCGCTGGGCGTACAGCGGAATTGCCAGCGCGACGGTGGCCGGGCCGATCAGCAGCCCCAGCAGCGAGACGCCGCTGCGGTAGCTGGCATAGGAGGTGCCCGTGGCCAGCAGCACGCCCACGATGACGACCACGGCCGTGAAGACGGGAATCAGGAGCGGATGGTTGCCGCTTCGGCGGTACAGCGCCATGGCCGCCAGGTAGACGGCCATGGTCAGCACCAGCCAGGGCAGATGGGCGGTGGAGGCATTGCCGGACAGCGACTGCCAGGCGCTTTGCCAGTGGGTGGCGAGCGCGCTCATGCCTTGTCTCCCCGGCTGGCGGCCGCTTCGCGGGCGCGCTGGCGCTCCAGGCACCAGCGGAAGGTGAAGGCCGTGGCCAGGAAGGTAATGGCCGCACCCGCCACGCAGGCGATCACGAAGGGCTGCCATTCGCGCGACAGCCGGTCGAACTCCAGCATCACGCCTGCAATGACGGGAATGAACAGCAGCATCATGTTTTGCAGCAGCACGCCGGCGGCCTTCTCCAGCGACTCGGGCAGGCGGCCGTGCAGCAGCAGCGCCGCCAGCAGCAGCAGCGTGCCCACGAGCGCGCCCGGAAGCGGCAGCCCCGTGAGCTGGACGATGGCCTCCCCCAGCAACTGGAAGGCGAACAAGGCGGTGATGGCATACAGCATGAAAACCTGAATTCCTGGGTCAGATGGGTGAGAGAGCGGCCAATGGCGCGGGGCGGCAAGAGCGTGGAGCGCCCGTTGTCAGGCCGGGGCCTGGCCCTGGCGCCTGTGGGACGCCGCCGCAAAGCGTGCAATCATCGCCCACAACTCGAAAAAAGGTGCGGCCACCGATTGCGCGGCTTCCCGGCCAGGGCTATGTTTGCATCCGTGCCCCCGAGAGTCCTGGGGCATGAGACTTTGAATTGCGAAGGAGTAGCGATGGCCGAAACCACATATCACGCACCCGTGTACGAGCCGACGGTGGATGAACTCGAAGTGCTCAAGAAGCTGGAGATGGGCGAGCCCGTGTCGCTGGAAAGCGCGGCGCGCGAGCATCTGTCCAAGAGGCTGCGCGAGCGTGGACTGGTCGAAGTGGACAGCAGCCATCAATGGCACATCACGGCGGCAGGGCGCGCGCAGATCCGCCGCACGGATGCCTGAGGCGAGGTGTGTCAGGCGCCTTCCAAATCGAGGGTTTTCCCTTGGATCTGGAGGTTGCCTGATTTGCAGGCAGCTTAGCCTGCGGCCAGTGAATGCAAGCACTTGGACGCCTCGTTCACTTGCTGTTCACTGATTATCCACAGGGTTGTTCAATGGATCTGTGGAGAAAGAAAGCCACCTCAGGGTGGCTTTTTTCATGGGCTTTTACAGGCCCAGGCCGTGGGCGCACCGGGCTGGTGCCCGCGCTGGGCAAGGGCTGCATTACGGTGGTGCAAGTGTCGGTTTTCAGAGGGAAAGTGCTGAATTTGACGCAGGGCTGCAGCCCTGCCTGCGGGCTGGGATGGTGCTGCTTCAAGCAGGCTTCAGCATGGGCCAAGGTCCAGGCCTGGCAGGCCTTGAGAGGCGGTTGATGCCAAAGTTGTACACAGGTTGGGCCCGGTGCGGCGAAAAGCGCGCAGGCGTCATCCCGCCCAAGGCATGAGGACGCAGGATCGGTGCAGGCTGGAAGGCCTTGAAATGCAGTGCAGCCGTTGAACACGGCTGGATGCAAAGGGGCTTGAGGTTTGTGCGGACGCTGTGAAGACAGCGGCCGGAAAAGAAATAGCCGAAAAAGCAGGGGACTGCTTTTTCGGCTACGTAATCTCTGGTGCCCGGGGCCGGAATCGAACCGGCACGCCTTGCGGCGGGGGATTTTGAGTCCCCTGCGTCTACCAATTTCACCACCCGGGCTACTTAGCGCAGGGGCGAATTATGGCACAGTGTGAGGCTATGAAAATTTATCCGACCATCGAAGACGCCATCGGCTGCACGCCCCTGGTGGCATTGCAGCGCATCGGTGCGCAGTCTCGCCAGGAACGTGGCAACGTGGTGCTGGGCAAGCTGGAAGGCAACAACCCGGCCGGTTCGGTCAAGGACAGGCCGGCCCTGTCGATGATCCGCCGCGCCGAAGAGCGCGGCGACATCAAGCCCGGCGACACGCTGATCGAGGCCACCTCGGGCAATACCGGCATTGCGCTGGCCATGGCCGCCACGATCAAGGGCTACCGGATGGTGCTGATCATGCCCGAGGACCTGTCCATCGAGCGTGCCCAGACGATGAAGGCCTATGGCGCCGAGCTGATCCTCACGCCCAAGAGCGGCGGCATGGAATACGCGCGCGACCTGGCCGACCAGATGGTGGCCCAGGGCAAGGGCGTGGTGCTCGACCAGTTCGGCAACCCCGACAACCCGCGCATCCACTACGAGACCACCGGTCCCGAGCTGTGGGAGCAGACCGGCGGCGAGATCACGCATTTCGTGAGCGCCATGGGCACCACGGGCACGATCACCGGCGTGGCGAAGTTCCTCAAGGAAAAGAACCCTGCCATCCGCATCGTGGGCGCCCAGCCGGCCGAGGGCTCGCGCATCCCCGGCATCCGCAAGTGGCCCGAGGAATACATGCCCAAGATCTACGACGCCTCGCTGATCGACGAGACCGTGCTCGTGGGCCAGGACGATGCCGAGGACATGGCGCGCCGCCTGGCGCGCGAGGAAGGCATCTTTGCCGGCATCTCGGCGGCGGGCGCGTGCTGGGTGGCCCAGCAGATTGCCGAGCGCGAGAACAACGCCACCATCGTCTTCGTGGTCTGCGACCGCGGCGACCGCTATCTGTCCACGGGCGTCTTCCCCGCCTGACGCAGCGACAGGCCCGCCTTCCGGCGGGCCTTCCTGTTTGCATTGAGCCAGGACAGCAAAAAACCAGGAACAGCCCCATGCACTATGAAACCCGCTATTGCACGCACTGCGCAACGCCCCTGCAGTGGGTGATCCAGGCCGAGGACGGCGGCGATGTATCGCGCCTGCGCTGCCCCGAGTGCGGCTGGACGCACTGGAACAATCCCACGCCGGTGCTGGCCGCCATCGTGGAGCTGGACGGCAAGGTGCTGCTGGCGCGCAATGCGGCCTGGCCCGAGAAGGTCTTCGGCCTGATCACGGGCTTCATGGAGGCTGGCGAGTCGCCCGAGGAGGGCGTGGCACGCGAGGTGGCGGAGGAGACCGGCCTGCAGGCCGAGTCGCTGGAGTTGATCAGCGTGCATGAGTTCCTGCGCATGAATCAGGTGATCATCGCCTTCCATGTGCGCGCCAGCGGCCAGGTGCGGCTGTCGCCCGAGCTGCTGGAGTACCGACTGCTGGAGCCCGAGAAAGTCCAGGCCTGGCCTTCGGGCACGGGCATGGCGCTGGCCAAGTGGCTGCGCAGCCGGGGGCATGATCCTGTGATCCGTGACTTCTGGAAGCGTGCCGAGCAGGCCCAGGAGGCACAAGCGAGTCGCGCCGATCAAGACACTGCTGCCGGCCTCAGCCGCGATGCCGCCTAGAATCCCAGGCTCAAGAGGTGCATCCGATGGAAATTCACAAGGAAATCGACACGCGCGGGCTCAACTGCCCGCTGCCCATTCTCAAGGCCAAGAAGGCGCTGGCCGAACTGGACAGCGGCCAACTGCTCAAGGTGGTGGCCACCGACACGGGCTCGCTGCGCGACTTCCAGGCCTTTGCCAAGCAGACCGGCAATGAACTGGTGGAGCAGCAGACCGTGGGTGCGGAGTTCATCCATATCCTGCGCCGGCGCTGAGCGGCTGCACGCGGTTCGCTCCAAAGAAAAAGGCCTGCTTTCGCAGGCCTTTTGCATGGGGCAGGGGCGGCCCTGAGGCCGGGCCTCAGATGCTCAGGCCCTGCAGGTATTCGCGGAAGCTCGCGCCCACATCCTCATGCTGCAGCGCCAGTTCCACCGTGGCCTGCAGAAAGCCTTCCTTGCTGCCGCAGTCGTAGCGCTTGCCCTGGTACTGGAAGGCGTAGACGGCTTCATGGGCCATCAGGCGTTCGATGGCGTCGGTCAGCTGGATCTCGCCGCCCACGCCCTTGGGCTGGTTGCGGATCTCCTCGAAGATGGTCGGTGTCAGCACGTAGCGGCCAGCCACGCCCATGCGCGAGGGGGCCTTCTCGGGCGCGGGCTTTTCCACGATCTTCTCGATGCGCATCAGCGAACCGCCGGCCGGCTCGCCAGCCACGATGCCGTAGCGCTTGGTCTGCTCCAGCGGCACTTCCTGCACGGCCAGCAGTGAGCGGCCCTGCTTGTGGAAGGCCGATGTCATCTGCGCCATCACGCCGGGGCCGCCAGGCTCGCCCACCATCAGGTCGTCGGCCAGCAGCACGGCAAAGGGCTCGTTGCCCACCAGCGGCTCGGCGCACAGCACGGCATGGCCCAGGCCCAGCGAGCGCGGCTGGCGCACGAACAGGCAGTTCATGTCGGCGGGGCTGATGCTGCGCACCAGCTCCAGCATGGCCTGCTTGCCGGCGTTCTCCAGCTCGTTTTCCAGCTCGTAGGCGGTGTCGAAATGGTCCTCGATGGCGCGCTTGCTGCGGCCGGTGACGAATATCATGTCGCGGATGCCTGCCTCGTAGGCCTCTTCCACGGCGTACTGGATCAGCGGCTTGTCCACCACGGGCAGCATCTCCTTGGGAGAGGCCTTGGTGGCGGGCAGAAAGCGCGTGCCGAGCCCGGCAACGGGAAACACGGCTTTGCGGACACGGGTCTGGGTGCTCATAAACGGATCTTTCAACCCAGGCGGGCGAGTTGTTCCTGGATGCGGATCAGCGTGGCGCCGAAGTCGGCCACGCGCTTCTTTTCCTGGTCGATGACGGCCGGGGGCGCCTTGGCCACGAAGGCCTCGTTGCCCAGCTTGGCATTGGCCTTGGTGATCTCGCCTTCCAGGCGTGCGGCTTCCTTGGACAGGCGGGCCTTTTCGGCGGCCACGTCGATCTCCACGAACAGCGCCAAGCGCGCCTCGCCCACCACGCAGACCGGGGCGGCCTGGGCGGCCTCGGCCCAGGCGGCCTCGTCGTCGAACACCTTGACCTCGCTGAGCTTGGCCAGGTTTTGCAGCACGGCGGCATTGGTGCGCAGGAACTGTGCCTCGTCGGCCGAGCTGGCCACGGCCAGCAGCGGCAGGCGCTGTGCGGGCGACACGCCCATTTCGCCGCGCAGCGTGCGGCAGGCGTCGATCATCTGCTTGATGCGGCCCACGTAGGCGATGGCGGCCTCGTCGATCTTCTCGGGCTGGGCCTCGGGGTAGCGGGCCACGGCCACGGACTCGCCGGGCAGGCCGGCGACCGGGGCGACCTTCTGCCACAGGGCTTCGGTCACGAACGGGATGATGGGGTGGGCCAGGCGCAGGATGGCCTCCAGCGTGCGGATCAGCGTGCGGCGCGTGGCGCGCTGCTGGGCCTCGCTGCCGGTCTGGATCTGCACCTTGGCGATTTCCAGGTACCAGTCGCAGAACTCGTTCCAGACGAAGTCGTACAGCGCGTTGGCCACGTTGTCCAGGCGGAATTCGGCAAAGCCCTTGGCCACTTCGGCCTCGACCTTCTGCAGCTGCGAGGCGATCCAGCGGTCGGGCTGGCTGAACTGCATGTAGCCCGCGAACTCGCCGCCGGCCTGGCATTGCTCCTTGGTGTGGGGCAGCAGGCCGCAGTCATGGCCTTCGCAGTTCATCAGCACAAAGCGGCTGGCGTTCCACAGCTTGTTGCAGAAGTTGCGGTAGCCCTCGCAGCGCTTGCTGTCGAAGTTGATGGAGCGGCCCAGCGAGGCCAGGGCCGCGAAGGTGAAGCGCAGCGCGTCGGCGCCGTAGGCGGGAATGCCCTCGGGGAATTCCTTTTGCGTGTTCTTGCGCACCTGGGGCGCGGTCTCGGGGCGGCGCAGGCCCTGCGTGCGCTTGTCCAGAAGGGTGTCCAGGTCGATGCCGTCGATCAGGTCCACGGGGTCGAGCACGTTGCCCTCGGACTTGCTCATCTTCTTGCCCTGCGCGTCACGCACCAGGCCATGCATGTAGACATGGCGGAAGGGCACGCGGCCCGTGAAGTGCGTGGTCATCATGATCATCCGGGCGACCCAGAAGAAGATGATGTCGTAGCCCGTGACCAGCACCGAGC
>NZ_JAELTK010000101.1:0-17696 GCF_016428765.1 Delftia sp. ASV31 | reverse complement strand
CATCGAGGATCTGGCCCAGCTGATCCACGACCTGAAGAACGTGGCGCCGCACGCCGACATCTCGGTCAAGCTCGTGTCCGAAGTGGGCGTGGGCACCATCGCGGCCGGCGTGGCCAAGTGCAAGAGCGACCACGTGGTCATCGCGGGGCACGACGGCGGCACGGGCGCATCGCCCTGGTCGTCCATCAAGCATGCGGGCTCGCCCTGGGAAATCGGCCTGGCCGAGACCCAGCAGACCCTGGTGCTCAACCGCCTGCGCGGCCGCATCCGCGTTCAGGCCGACGGCCAGATGAAGACCGGCCGCGACGTCGTCATCGGCGCGCTGCTGGGCGCCGACGAGTTCGGCTTCGCCACGGCGCCCCTGGTCGTCGAGGGCTGCATCATGATGCGCAAGTGCCACCTGAACACCTGCCCCGTGGGCGTGGCCACGCAGGACCCGGTGCTGCGCGCCAAGTTCTCGGGCAAGCCCGAGCATGTGGTGAACTACTTCTTCTTCATCGCCGAGGAAGTGCGCCAGATCATGGCCCAGCTGGGCGTTGCCAAGTTCGACGACCTGATCGGCCGTGCCGACCTGCTGGACACCCGCAAGGGCCTGCAGCACTGGAAGGCCCAGGGCCTGGACTTCTCGCGCCTGTTCGCCCAGCCCGAAGTGCCCGCCGACGTGGCGCGCTTCCATGTCGAAAAGCAGGACCACCTGCTGGACAAGGCGCTGGACGTGAAGCTCATCGAGCGCTGCAAGCCCGCCATCGAGAACGGCGAGCGCGTGCGCATCATGGAAGTGGCGCGCAACGTCAACCGCTCCGTGGGCGCCATGCTCTCCGGTGCCGTGACGCGCGTGCATCCCGAAGGCCTGCCGGATGACACCATCCGCATCCACTTCGAGGGAACCGGTGGCCAGTCCTTCGGCGCCTTCCTGTGCAACGGCATCACGCTGAACCTGCGCGGCGATGCCAACGACTACACGGGCAAGGGCCTGTCCGGCGGCCGCGTGGTGGTGCATGCCAGCCATGAATTCCGTGGCGACACGACGACCAACACCATCGTCGGCAACACCGTGATGTTCGGCGCCACCAGCGGCGAGGCCTTCTTCGGCGGCGTGGCCGGCGAGCGTTTCGCGGTCCGCCTGTCGGGCGCCACGGCCGTGGTCGAAGGCGTGGGCGACCACGGCTGCGAATACATGACCGGCGGCACCGTGGTGGTGCTGGGCAAGACGGGTCGCAACTTCGCGGCCGGCATGAGCGGCGGCGTGGCCTATGTGTATGACGAGGATGGCCGCTTCGCCGAGCGCTGCAACAAGGCGTCCGTCTCGCTGGATCAGGTTCTGCCCCACGACGAGCACCTGGCCCAGGTCTCGCCCGCCGTCTGGCACCGCCGCGAAACCGACGAACGCCAGCTGCGCGCACTGATCGAGGCGCACAGCCGCTGGACCGGCTCCAAGCGCGCCCGCGACCTGCTGGACAACTGGGCTGCGGCCCGCTCCAAGTTCGTCAAGGTCTTCCCCAGCGAGTACAAGCGTGCCCTGTCCGAGATGTACGAGCGCCAGGTGATGGAAGAGCCCGCCACGCCCGAGGTCGAGGAACACGCCAAGGAAGCCGTGGCCGCCAAATAACAAGGAAGCGAAGGATGCGGGCAGCAGCCCGCATCCATCCCTGCACCCCACACATCAGGACAACGAATCATGGGAAAGACCACCGGCTTCATGGAATATGAACGCCTCGAGGAGGGCTACGCGCCCGTCGTCGAGCGCGTGAAGCACTACAAGGAATTCGTCATCGGCCTCGATGACAGCCAGGCCAAGATCCAGGGCGCGCGCTGCATGGACTGCGGCACGCCGTTCTGCAACAGCGGCTGCCCGGTCAACAACATCATTCCGGACTTCAACGACCTGGTCTTCCACGGCGGCTGGAAGAGCGCCAGCGCCGTGCTGCACAGCACCAACAACTTCCCCGAGTTCACGGGCCGCATCTGCCCCGCGCCCTGCGAGGCCGCCTGCACCCTGAACATCAACGACGACGCCGTGGGCATCAAGTCCATCGAGCACGCCATCATCGACCGTGCCTGGGCCGAAGGCTGGGTCAAGCCGCTGCCCAGCAGCCGCAAGACCGGCAAGAAGGTCGCCGTGGTCGGCGCAGGCCCCGCAGGCCTGGCCGCATCGCAGCAACTGGCCCGCGCCGGCCACGATGTCACGCTGTTCGAGAAGAACGACCGCGTGGGCGGCCTGCTGCGCTACGGTATTCCCGACTTCAAGATGGAGAAGTCGCACATCGACCGCCGCGTCGAGCAGCTCGTGGCCGAAGGCGTCAAGATCCGTACCGGCGTGCTGGTGGCGGGCAAGGACGGCCTGGGCGAAGACTCCAAGGTCACCAACTGGGCCAAGGAAACCGTCAGCCCCGAGCAGCTCATGGCCGAGTTCGACGCCGTGCTGCTGACCGGCGGTGCCGAGCAGTCGCGCGACCTGCCCGTGCCGGGCCGTGAACTCAAGGGCATCCATTTCGCCATGGAGTTCCTGCCGCAGCAAAACAAGGTCAACGCCGGCGACAAGCTCAAGGGCCAGCTGCGGGCCGATGGCAAGCACGTCATCGTCATCGGTGGCGGCGACACCGGCTCAGACTGCGTGGGCACCAGCAACCGCCACGGCGCCGTCAGCGTGACCCAGTTCGAGCTGATGCCCATGCCGCCCGAGCAGGAGAACAAGCCCCTGGTCTGGCCCTACTGGCCGATCAAGCTGCGCACCAGCTCCAGCCACGAGGAAGGCTGCGAGCGCGAGTTCGCCATCGCCACCAAGGAGTTCATCGGCGAGAAGGGCCAGGTCACGGCCGTCAAGACCGTGCGCATCGAAATGAAGGACGGCAAGATGGTCGAGGTGCCTGGCAGCGAGCAGGTGCTCAAGGCCGACCTGGTGCTGCTGGCCATGGGCTTCGTCAGCCCCGTGCAGGCCGTGCTCGACGCCTTTGGCGTGGACAAGGACGCACGCGGCAATGCCAAGGCCACCACCGACTTCACGGGCGGCTACGCCACCAGCGTGCCCAAGCTGTTCGCCGCCGGCGACGTGCGCCGCGGCCAGTCCCTGGTGGTCTGGGCCATCCGCGAAGGCCGCCAGGCCGCTCGCTCCATCGACGAGTTCCTCATGGGCACGTCCGACCTGCCTCGGTGAGATGCCAACCCCGGAAGGGGCTTGGCCATAGACAAAGAAAAAGCCCTTGGTGATGAACCAAGGGCTTTTTATTACAGATTCCTCGTGTTTCAGCGTAGGCCCTTGAAACTGGCGCGCCCTAAAGCGAGGGACACCGAGGAAGGGCCGCCCCGCACCGAGGGTGTCGTCCCCCTCTGGGGGAAGGCGCGAAGCGACTCAGGGGGAGGGTTTATCCTCTGCCGGCTTGTCCACTGCGGTGCCGGGCTCGGCTTCTTCTTCCGGTGCCTTGGAGACGCGGCTGAACCAGCCGGCGCCCAGGATGCCGATCTCGTAAAGAATGCACATGGGCACGGCCAGGGCCAGCTGGGAGATCACGTCGGGCGGCGTGACCACGGCGGCGATGATGAAGGCCACCACGATGAAGTAGCCGCGGAAGGACTTGAGCTTGGCGATGTCCACCAGGCCGAAGCGCACCAGCAGCATGACCACGATGGGCACCTGGAAGGCCAGGCCAAAGGCCAGGTACAGCGACAGGATGGCCTCCACATAGGAGGCGATGTCCGGCGTGGCCGCCACGCTGTCCGGGGTGAAGCCCTGGATGAAGGCAAACATCTTGTCGAGCACGAAGAACTGCACGAAGGCGATGCCGATATAGGCCAGCAGGCTGCCGAAGATGATCAGCGGCAGCGCAAAGCGCTTTTCATGGCTGTACAGGCCGGGCGCCACGAAGGCCCACATCTGGTACATGATCCAGGGCAGCACGGCCAGCACGCCCACCATCATCAGCACCTTGAGCGGTACGAAGAAGGGCGTGAACACGCCCACCGCGATGAGCTTGGCATCGGGCGGCATGTGGGCCTTGATCGGGTGGGCGATGAAGTCGATCAGCCCGTTGGGGCCGGGCCACACGGCCAGCACGGCGATCGCCAGACCGATGCCGTAGATGCAATAGAGCAGGCGGTCGCGCAGCTCCATCAGGTGCTGGACGAAAGGCTGCTCGGTGCCTGCCAGCTCGTCGTCTTTAGGTGGAATGTCGGACATGGTGCGAAACCGCGGCGGGCCGCAAGGGCATCCACGGACCTGGGGTGAAAAGCAGAAAGCCCGACGGATCGGGCAGGATTCGGCAATGGCGGGTGCCCGGGTGGCGGAGGCTGGGCTGGTTGCCTCGTGGCCCGCGGCGCGCCGGCATCTTCAGCGGGACTTCTGGGGGCGAAAGCGCGCCACGCGCGCCGCGCCCGACTGCGCCTTGGTGCGCACACCGGCGCGGGCCTTGTACCACTGGGGCACAGCGGCACGCTTGAGGCGCCAGTTCTTGCCTGGGTGGCGGTAGGCCGGCGCCACGGCGCTGTACGTATCGCTGTCGGTGCCGTAGGAAGAGGAGTCGTACGAGGAAGACGTGCCGTTGAGAGCTGCCGTGGACTCGTTCCAGTCCTTCTCGAAGTTGGCAGCCGAAGTGTGGATGGATTGCTCGACGTCTCGCGCCGCGCCCTCCACGGTGTCCTTCATCTTGCGCAACTCGTCGAGTTCCATCGAACGGTTGACCTCGGCCTTCACATCGGAGACATAGCGCTGGGCCTTGCCCAGCAGGGTGCCGACGGTACGCGCCACGCGCGGCAGCTTCTCGGGACCGATGACCACGAGGGCCACGGCACCGATGAGCGCCATCTTGGAAAGGCCAATATCAAACATGGAAGCTTGGCGTGCGGGCCATCAGCTCTTTTGCTTGGCTTCGACGTCGATGGTGGTCTTGTCGGCAGCCGTCTGGCCGGCGACCTGGCCGGGAGCGGCTGCGGGAGTGTCGGTGGAGGTCGAACCGTCCTTCACGCCGTCCTTGAAGCCCTTGACGGCGCCGCCGAGGTCGGAACCGATGTTCTTCAGCTTCTTGGTGCCAAACACCAGAACCACGATGGCCAGGACGATCAGCCAATGCCAGATGGAAAACGAGCCCATGAGAATCTCTCCTAAGAATTGCAGGTCATTTTAGACGCCGGGCCATGGCGGCAGTTCGCAAGGCCCCACAAAAGCCGTTTGGCCGACGCAAGAAACAGGGGGGCCTCAAGCAAGAGACGGGCCACCTTGTGCCGGGCGGCAGCCGTCTGCCGCAGGCAGCGTGGCCGCTGCGGCGTTTTCAGCCCTTGAGTCTCAGCCCTTGAGCCAGGGGCGGGGGCCGCCCATGACGTGGATGTGCAGGTGGTGGACTTCCTGGCCGCCTTCGGTGCCCGTGTTGACCACCAGGCGAAAGCCGCCGTCCGGATACGGGTTGCAGCCTTGCTCGGCAGCCAGGCGGGGCGCCAGCGCCATCAGGCGGCCCAGCAGCGGGGCGTCCTCGGCCTGGACCTGGGCCATGGAGGGGATGTGCTTCTTGGGCACCATCAGGAAGTGGATGGGCGCGCCGGGGTGGATGTCGTGGAAGGCGAAGACGTCCTCGTCCTCATAGACCTTGCGGGAAGGGATCTCGCCTTTGGTGATGCGGCAAAACAGGCAGTTCGGGTCGTGGTCGTGCATGGCGCTACAGGAATCCTGGGAAGCTGGCGGTAGGTTGGAAATCAGGCCGGATTGTCGTTGATGCGCAGCGTCTGGCGCACGCCGATGTCGCTGCGGTGCTGCTGGAGCCACTGCTGGCCCTGCTCGCGTCCGAGCTCGAACAGCTCGCGCACGAAGCGCATGTCGGAGCGCGTCTTGGTCGAGGCGCCATAGCCCTTGAGCACGGAGCCGCCGTCCACGCGGTGCAGCAGCACCTTTTTGTAGCGTGTCGGGTCCAGCTTGCCCTGCTCGAGCAGGCGCTTGACGAACTCGATGGCGCGCAGCTCGGCCAGCAGGCCGGCGTTGAAGGTGACCTCGTTCATGCGGTCCATGATGTCGGCCGCCGTGTTGGGCAGATCGGTGTGCTCGATGGGGTTGATCTGCACCAGCAGGATGTCGCTGGACGCCGTGCCGTAGATCAGCGGGTACAGCGCCGGGTTGCCCGAAAAGCCGCCATCCCAGTAGGGCTCGCCATCGATTTCCACGGCCTTGAACAGCTGCGGCAGGCAGGCCGAGGCCATGACCGCGTCGGCACTGAGTTTTCTGCCCGAAAAGATGCAGCCCCGGCCCGTGCGCACATTGGTGGCGCAGACAAAGACCTTGGGCACCACGCCTTCCACGGGCGGATGCGTCAGCGCGTCGAAATCCACGACCCGTTCGAGCAGCTTGCGCAGCGGGTTGATGTCCAGCGGGTTGGTCTGGTAGGGCGAGAAGAACTGGTTGAGCACGCCCATGAAGGGGCTGCCCGGCAGGGGCGCGCCCCACATCAGGCTGCCCATGGTGCCCACGCCTTCCCACAGTTCGGTCAGCGTGGCGCGGGCCAGCTCGGCCCCCAGCGCCTGGGCGGCCACCGGATCGCTTTCCTGGCGTGCAGCCTTGGCAAAGCCCTGGGCCAGGGCCACTGCATTCATGGCCCCGGCGCTGGTGCCGCTGATGCCGTCGAAGACAAGGCTGCCGTCTTCCAGCAGCGCATCGAGCACGCCCCAGGTCAGGGCGCCGTGCGAGCCCCCGCCCTGCAGGGCGAGGTTGATCTTGCAGGTCGGGGTCGGAGTCATGGCGGTTTGCCCGGGACCTTCAGCGGTCCACGGCCTGGTTGCGGTTCATGGCGACCATGCCGCGCACGATGCGGTAGAGGAACCAGATGGAGATGACGGTCCAGGCGATCCAGCCGGGCACGAAGAACAGCAGCCACAGCGGCGCCGTGACCAGGTACAGGATGCCGGCCCAGATCACGCTGCGGATGCGCCACGAGAAGTGGTTGGCCATCCAGCTGCCTTCGGCGTCGCCGCGCTTGACCAGATCGATGATCAGTGCGATCACCAGCAGCGCAATGCTGGGCTGTGCGCCCGGCACGACGGCGGCCACGGCCACCACCAGGTGCAGCAGGTAGCTGACCCAGCCCCAGGCCTTGAGGCCTTCGATGCGGGACTGGTCCAGGGCACGGACTTCGATGAAATCGTCATTCATGGCAGCGGTCCTTTCTCGTTCACGTCACGTTCCTGGGCCTTGCGCAGCGCCTTTTCCTCGATGCCGCTGGTGCCTTCGCGGCGCTCCAGCTCGGCAACGACCTGGGCTGGCGTCAGGCCATAGTGGGCCAGGGCGATCATGCTATGGAACCACAGATCGGCCACTTCGTAGAGGATTTTGCCGGCGTCCCCGCCATGGTCTGCGTCCTTGGCGGCCATGACCACTTCGGTGGCCTCTTCGCCGATCTTCTTCAAAAAGGCATCCGGGCCCTTGTGCAGCAGGCGGGCGACGTAGCTCTTGTCGGGATCGCCGCCATTGGCGGGCTTGCGGCTTTCTATGACGGCGGCCAGGCGCGCCAGGGCGTCCAGCGAGGAAGTGCTTGCGGTGTCGTTCATGTTCGTGGAATTCATTTGTAGATCGATTCGGGGTCTTTCAAGACCGGATCGACGGCCTGCCACTGGCCATCGCGCAGCACGCTGTAGAAGCAGCTGTGGCGCCCCGTGTGGCAGGCAATGCCGGGCTCGTGGCCGGTCTGGGTGATCTTGAGCAGGACCACGTCGTTGTCGCAGTCGATGCGCACCTCGTGCACGGTCTGCACGTGGCCCGATTCCTCGCCCTTGAACCACAGCTTGTTGCGCGAGCGGCTGAAGTAGACGGCGCGGCCGAGCTCGGCCGTCTTGGCCAGGGCCTCGCGGTTCATCCAGGCGAACATCATCACGTCGCCCGTGTCCTTTTCCTGCGCGATCACGGGCACCAGGCCCTGCGCATCCCATTTGACTTGATCTAGCCAGTTCATTGCCTGCATTGTGAATATCCTGGGTGGGCATCCCTGTGACAGGATTGTCAGGAATTGCCTGGATTGAAAATACACCCCCTGAGTCGCTTCGCGCCTTCCCCCTCTCTCGCTGCGCGGGAGGGAGACGACAGCCTTGCCGCGGGGCGGCCCTTGCTCGCTGTCCCTGGTCCCTTGGGGCGCGCCGGTTTCATGGGTTGTGGGCGGCGCGAGCGCCATGGAAAACTGAAATGAAGGAGTCCGCCGACGCGCCGTATCAGAGGCGCACGGGCACGCCGCGCTCGGCCATGCGCTGCTTGGCCTGGCCCACGGTGAATTCGCCGTAGTGGAAGATGCTGGCGGCCAGCACGGCGTCGGCGCCGCCCAGGGTCACGCCATCGGCCAGGTCGTCCAGCGAACCCACGCCGCCCGAGGCGATCACGGGCACGGGCACGGCGTCGCTGACGGCGCGCGTGAGCTTCAGGTCGAACCCGGACTTGGTGCCGTCGCGGTCCATGCTGGTCAGCAGGATCTCGCCCGCGCCGCGGCGCGCCATTTCGGCGGCCCACTGCACGGCGTCCAGGCCGGTGTTCTTGCGTCCGCCGTGGCTGTACACGTCCCAGCCGGGGCCGGCAGCGCGGCCATCGGCGCCCATGCGCTGCTCGTCCTCGGCCGTGCGCCGCTTGGCATCGATGGCCACGACGATGCATTGCGCGCCGTACTTGTCCGAGGCCGCATTGATCACGTCGGGGTTGGCGATGGCGGCCGAGTTGAAGCTGGTCTTGTCGGCGCCCGCGTTGAGCAGGCGGCGCACGTCCTCGACGGTGCGCACGCCACCACCCACGGTCAGCGGAATGAAGACCTGGCTGGCCACGGACTCGATGATGGGCAGGATCAGGTCGCGCCCGTCGCTGGTGGCCGTGATGTCCAGGAAGGTCAGTTCGTCCGCGCCCTGGGCGTTGTAGCGCGCGGCGATCTCCACCGGGTCGCCCGCATCGCGCAGTTCCACGAAGTTCACGCCTTTGACGACGCGCCCTCCCGTGACGTCAAGACAGGGGATGATGCGTTTGGCAAGCATGGGCAGACTCGTGGCTAGGGCGTGAAACAAGGGCGAAAAGATACCACGCCCTCGGCGCCCGCAGGCGCTGCGGGGTTCAGCGCTTGAGGCCTGCGGCCTGGCTTTGCCAGCGCCATGCGTCCTCGCACATGCGGTCCAGGTCCAGCATGGCCTTCCAGCCCAGCAGCCGCTCGGCCTCGGCGGGGTCGGCCCAGCACTGGGCCACGTCGCCGGGGCGGCGCGCCACGATCTGGTAGGGCACGGGACGGCCGCTGGCGCGCTCGAAGGCCTTGACCATCTCCAGCACCGAGACCGGGCGCCCCGTGCCCAGGTTCACGGTCAGCAAGCCCTGCTGCTCGCGCAGATAGCGCAGCGCCGCCAGGTGGCCGCGCGCCAGGTCGGTGACGTGGATGTAGTCGCGCACGCCCGTGCCGTCCGGCGTCGCATAGTCATCGCCATAGACACTGAGCTGCTGGCGCTGGCCGATGGCGACCTGCGACACATAGGGCATGAGGTTGTTGGGGATGTCGCGCGGGTCCTCGCCGATCAGGCCGCTTTCATGGGCGCCCACGGGGTTGAAGTAGCGCAGCCGTGCCAGGCTCCACTGGCCGGGCTCGGCCCGGTCCAGGTCGGCCAGCATTTCCTCGATCCACAGCTTGCTGCGACCGTAGGGGTTGGTGGCGGACAGCGGAAAGTCTTCGCGGATCGGCAGGCTGGCCGGATCGCCGTAGACCGTGGCCGAGGAGGAGAACACCAGGCTGCGCACACCCGCCGTCCGCATGGCCTGCAGCAGGGCCACCGTGCCGCCCACGTTGTGTTCGTAGTAGCGCAGCGGCTGGGCCACGGACTCGCCCACGGCCTTGAGCGCGGCGAAGTGGATCACCTCGCGGATGGAGTGCTCGGCAAACAGCCGGTCCAGCGCGGCGCGGTCGCGCACGTCTCCCTCGACGCACAGCGGGCGCCGGCCCGTGATGCGTTCCATGCGTTCGAGCACATCGGGGCTGCTGTTGCTGAAGTTGTCGTAGATCAGGTAGGGCTCGCCCGCAGCGGCGAGTTCCACGCAGGTATGCGAGCCGATGAAGCCGGCGCCGCCTGTGACCAGAATCATGAATACCTTTCATTGGTGATTTTTCTGCCTGCCTAGTATCGCCATAACCCAGCTTCCCCCAGGCTTCAAGGGCGCCGAGCACAAAAGTAGGGAGAAGACACCTTTGCAGACAAAAACCGGTATGCTCGCGCCCGCCTTTCGTCGGACTGACGATAGCTTTTATCAAATCGCCAAGAAATTTGATGTACAAAAACTATGAATCGGCCGCTTTTGGCCGCACCCCGAGGAGAAGGCCGTGAACGCTTTCCTGCGAACCTGCCTGTTTTGCTGGGGGGTGCTGTGCGGCTGGGCGGTGCAGGCAGCCGAGCCGGCGGTTGCCGTCTATTACGGGAACAAGGCCTCGCTCAGTGAACTGAGCCTCTACGACATCGCCGTCGTGGAGCCGGGCCACGGCTACGACCCCGTTCAATTCCGCAAGCAGGCTCCGGGCAGCGAACTCTACGCATATGCCTCCGTGGCCGAGGTGCTGCCCGAGCGCGCCTACTTCAGCAAGATTCCCGAGGCCTGGAAGATGGCGCGCAACGGCGCCTGGCAGTCCATCGTCCTGGACCAGACGCCCGCGCAGTGGCCCGCCTTCTTTGCCGACGAGGTGATCGCACCGCTGTGGAAGCAGGGTTTTCGGGGCTTCTTCCTGGACACGCTGGACTCCTACCGCCTGGCCGCGAATTTCGACGAAAAGGCCCAGCAGGACGGCCTGGTGCGCGTCATCGAGACGCTGCACCAGCGCTATCCCGGCATCCGCCTGATCCTGAACCGGGGCTTCGAGATCGTGCCGCGCGTGCGCGACAAGGTGCAGATGGTGGCGGCGGAGTCGCTGTTGCGGGGCTGGGATGCCAGCCTCAAGCGCTATGTGAACGTGCCCGAGAAAGACCGCGAATGGCTGCTGCAGCAACTGCAGACCATCCGCGAGCGTGACCGCCTGCCGGTGCTGTCCATCGACTACGTGGCCCCGCATGACCGCGATGCCACGCGCGAGACGGCCCGCCGCATTGCGCAGCTGGGCGTCATCCCCTGGGTGTCGGATGCAGGCCTGCAGACCCTGGGCATAGGCCAGGTGGAGGCGGTGGCGCGCAGGGTGTTGATCCTCTACAACGGTGCCGACTATCCGTCCATCAACGGCGCATCGGCGCACCGCTTTCTGGAAATGCCCATCAACTACATGGGCTACGTTGCCGACTACGCCGACGTGCGCGAGCCCATGCCCGAAGGCGTGGCGCGTGACCGCTATGCCGGCGTGGTGAGCTGGTTCGGCGGCGCGGTGCCCGATATGCGGGCCAAAAGTGTGCGGCAGTGGCTGGCCAACCAGGTGCAGCAGGGCATGCCGCTGCTGGTGCTCAACACGCTGGGCCTGTCCCAGGACCGCACCATGTCGGCCGCCCTGGGCACGCGCAGCACGGAAGCGGCTCCCGTGTTCCCGCTGCGGCGGGCCGAGCAGGCGCCGCTCATGGGGTTCGAGATACCGCCGGCCGAGCCCGCCCACGACTACGAAGGCTGGGAATTCACGCCGCAGATGGCCAAGGGCAGCCGCGAGCTGCTGTCCTTCGACGACAAGCGGGGGCGCCGCTTCGTCTCTGCCGCCATCACGCCCTGGGGCGGCTTTGCGCTCATGCCCTATGTGGTGGTGAGCATGCCGGGCACCGACCAGTCGCGCTGGGTGATCGATCCGTTCGCGCTGTTGCGCGAGGCGCTGCGCCTCCAGGACTTTCCGGCGCCCGACGTCACCACCGAGAACGGCCGCCGCCTGTTGCTGGCCCATGTGGATGGTGACGGCTTTCCCTCCAGGGCCGAGCTGCCTGGCACGCCGTTCGCCGGTGAAGTGCTGCGCCGCGAGATCCTGGAGCGCTACAAGATCCCGCACACCATCTCGGTCATCGAGGCCGAGGTCTCCCCGCAGGGCCTGTATCCGCAGTGGGCCGAGCAGCTGGAGGGCATTGCCAAGCGCATCTTCGCCATGCCCCATGTCGAGATCGCCAGCCATTCCTACTCGCACCCCTTCTTCTGGGAGCCCGGGGCGGCGCCCAACGAGGACGACAGCAAGGAGGTGAATCTCAACCTCCACATCCCCGGCTACCAGATGGACATGAACCGGGAGATCAATGGCTCGGTCGACTACATCCGCAAGCGCCTGGCGCCGCCCGGCAAGCCGGTGGACGTGTTCCTGTGGACCGGCAACACGGCGCCCAGCGCCGAGGCCCTGGCCATCTCCGATGCCGCCGGCCTGCTCAACATGAATGGTGGCGACACGGCCATCACGCGCAGCAATCCCTCGCTCACCGAGGTGCGCAGCTGGGGTCTGCGCAAGGGCGGCCACCTGCAGATCTATGCGCCCGTCACCAACGAGAACATCTACACCAACCTCTGGCACGGGCCGTTCTACGGCTTCGAGCGCGTCATCGAGACCTTCGAGATGACCGAGGCTCCCCGGCGCCTGAAGGCCGTGGACATCTACTACCACTCCTACTCCGCCAGCAAGCAGGCCAGCATCAAGGCGTTGCACAGGATCTACCAGTGGGCGCTGGCGCAGCGGCTGAACCCGGTCTACAGCTCCGAGTACATCCGCAAGGTGCAGGATTTCTACGAATTCGCCATCGGCCGCGACGCGCAGGGCTGGCGCCTTCGGGGTCCGGGCCAGCTGCGCACGCTGCGCATGCCGCCCGGCATGGCCCCGCCTTCCATGGCTGCCAGCAGCGGCATTGCCGGCTATGCCAAGGGGGCAGACGGCAGCTACCTGCACCTGGCCGGCAGCGCCGGATACCTGGTGCAACAGACGCAACAGGACGCCGCAGGCGCGGCCGCCCACGCGGCGCGCCCCTATCTGGTGGATGCCAATGCCCGGCTCACGCAATGGCAGCCCCAGGCCGACGGCGGCGTGCGCTTCGCCCTGCAGGGCCATGTGCCGCTGGAGCTGCGCATGTACCTGCCTGCCGGCTGTTCGCTGAGTTCCGCGAACGCCGCCACGCCCCTCCTGGCCGTGGCGGGGGCCGATACCGGCAACGCCAACCTCCGTTCCTTCAGAAGTACCCAAAACAGTGTCGAACTCCAAGCGCAATGCCGGGGGCTCTGAGCGCCCCATCACGGTTCCCTTCTGGCTGATCGCGCTGCTGGCGGTACTGATCGGTGGCGCCCTGTGGATGCTGTTTCCCAAGCAGGATCTGGAGCGCCGGCTCTCCGTCACCGGAGATGACTCCGAGCTGTCCTACAACTACCTGAGCAACCTGCTCAAGAGCGATCCCGGCAACGAGAACCTGCGCGCCCTGCTCAAGGCCAAGGAAGAGCGCCTGCAGGCCATCAAGCTGGCGCGGGAAGAGGCGGCCAAGCAGGCACTGCCCAGCGCAGCCGTCCAGGCCTGGGACCACTGGCAGGCCGCCTATCAGGGCTATCTGGAGGCGCAAAAGCAGGACCACCGCGCGGGCGGCCAGGCTGAGGCGCTGGCGCCGCAGGTGATGCAGGCGTTGAAGGACGTGCCGCTGCAGGGGCTGACCCAGGAGCAGGCGCTGTACCTGGCCTCGTCGGCGCTGGTGCTCAAGGACGCACCGCTGGCCCTGGGCATCTACGACGATGTGGCAGGCCGCCAGACCGATCCCGCGCGCAAGGCGCAGGTCTATGAATCCGCAGCGCGGCAGGCGCTGGGCATGTCCCTGTACGAGGAATCGGCCCGGCTGCTGCGCCAGGCCAGCGCCACGACCGAGGACGTCCAGCAGTCGCGCGCCTACCTCTGGCAGGCCCTGCAGGTACTGCAGTCCGGCAACCGTGCCAACGAAGCGCTGGCGCTGGCGCGCCAGCAGGAAGAACTGCTGGGCAGCGACCCCGAGACGCTGCGAAAGCTCATCGGCCTGGCGCGCGCGGCCGGCAACCGGGCCGAGGCCGAGCGCTATGCCAAGCGGCTGCTGCAGCTGTCCCTGCTGCAGCAGTGGCAAACGCAGGTGGCCGGGGCTTCGGGCGCCGGTCCGGACCCGGTTGCCGACGACGGCGCCTGGGCGCTGCAGCCCGTGGCCTGGACCGCGCCGGGCTGGCGCATGCTGCGCACGGCCGATCCCGTGCGCAAGCCGCCGCCGGGCCTGCCCTTTGACGACAAGACCTACCTGCTGGGCTACGAGGTATTCCTCGAAAACCGCAACCTGGAAGATGCCTGGCGCGTGGCCACGGCCGCCGTGCGCCAGGCGCCGCAGGACATGGCCTGGCGCGAACGCCTGGCCCAGGTGTCCGAATGGATGGGGCAGCAGCAGCAGGCCCTGGACAACTGGCTGGTCATTGCGCAGAACACGGGGCGCGAGGATGCCTGGAAGACGGTGATGCGCCTGGCGCCGGGCCTGTTCGACGACCGCGCCCTGATTGCCGGCCTGCGCCACCAGTTGAGCCGCCGTCCCCAGGATGCCGCGCTGCAGCAGGCGCTGGTCCAGGCCTACGAGCGCCAGGCCGAGCCCGGCGAGGCCATCGACTATCTGCAAAAGCACGGCAGCACGCCGCAGTCGCAGATCCTGCTGGCCCAACTGGCCGAACGGGCAGGCCGGTCGCAACTGGCGCTGCAGGCCTGGAAGCGTGTGCTTGCCGATCCCGAACAGCGCACGCCGGCCCATGCCATGCCCGCCGCCGTGCTCGCGCTGCTGCAGGGCGAGCCGGCCCTGGGTCTGCGCTGGCTGGAGGATGCGCAGACGCGCATTCCCGCCGGTATGCAGGACGAGGGCGAGTACTGGCGCCTGCTGGGCGACCTGGCCCAGGACCAGCGCCAGGAAGCACTGACGCTGAAGGCCTACCGCCGCCTGCTGCAGACGCCGCACGCCGGCATCAGCGACTACGACGAGGTGATACGCCTGCTGCAGCGCGCCGACCGGCGCGAGGCGGCCCGGATGTCCCTGCACGCCTGGGAGCAGTTCCATGACGTGCGCCATCTGACGCAGGCCTTCTACCTGCTGGAGGACCTGGAGGACTGGACCCAGATCGGCAGCCAGGTCGAACGCATCTTGGCCGACCCGGCCCTGGTCAAGCGCCTGCAGGGCCAGCCCACCTTCTTCCAGATACTGGGCGCCTACTACCAGCGCACGGCGCAATCGAAAAAGGCCATGGAGGCCTTCGAGAAGGGCCTGGCGCTGGACCCCGGCTCCACGCCGCTGCGCCAGGGCCTGATGTGGCTGCTGATCGACACGCAGAATGCAGCGGCCCTCAAGCTGCTGCTGGCGGCGGCCGAGCCTGTCTGGGCGCGCGATGCCGACATGCACGGCGCCCTGGCGGCTGCCTACATGACGCTGTCGCGCCCGGCCGTTGCGCTGGAACGCTATCTGAAGCCGCACCGCGCCGAGCATGCCGACGACTTCCTGTGGATGATGCAGTACGCCGACGCGCTGGAGCAGAGCCAGCAGGCCGATCGGGCCTGGAGCCTGAGGCAGCAGCTGTGGACGCGCGAGAAGGTGCGGGCACGCGCCCAGGACGGCGCAGCGGCCCTGGCCGCCCGCAAATGGCTGACGGCCGAGGGGCTGGACGAGGTTCAGCGCCAGGCCCGCAGCCGGCTCATGCTCTTTCATACCCAGGGCGATGCCGAATTCGCCCTGATGCGCGAGCTGCTGCGCATGGACCTGGAAGGCGGGCGCCGCGAGCATTCCGCCGCTGCGGCCGAGTTGGCCATTGCCTGGCTGCAGGAGCGCGGCGAGTACCAGGCCGAGCGTGGTTACCTGTGGCAGCAGTACGCGCGCAGCCGCAGCAAGAGCACCAGCTCGCCGCTGTGGGCCGAGATCACGGTGGCCCTGGCGGAAAAGGATGTGGCCCAGGCCGGGCAGCTGCTGCAGCGCCATGACGAGGCGCTGCCGCGCTATGACCGCATCAACGCGGCAGCCATGGTCGGCGATGTGCGGCTGGCGCAGACGGCGGCCTTCGAGAGCATGGCCGACCAGCCCGACGACGATCCCCTGCACCTGGCGCTGACCGAGCAGCTGCTGGCCTTCAGCGACTACGGGGGCCTGCAACTGCGCAACCGCCGCATGGACGCCATCGACGAGCAGGTCTCCCGGCTGCGCTGGCATGTGGGCCTGAACCCCCGCTGGGCGCTGGACCTGGATGCCGAGGACGTGCGCCGCACGGTCAACAAAAACACCCTGGTGCGCGGCCCCTCGCAGGAGCGGGGCATCGGCCTGCGCCTGACGCGCAAGACGCAGTCGGCCTCCAGCGAATTCATGCTGGGCCGGCGCGAAAGCCTGGAGGGCTACACGCCCATGCAGTTCACGCAGACCTACAACGTGGACAGCCGCTGGAGCCTGCAGGCATCACTGGGCCGGCACCTGGCCACGCAGGAAACGCTGGCCATGCGCATGGGCGGCATGAAGGACCGCGTGTCCCTGGGCAGCAGCTACCAGCTCTCGCGCCTGGACCAGATCACGCTGGAGCTGGCATCGGAGCGCTACCGCGTGCAAAGCGGCGCACGCGTGGGCTCCGGCAACCATGCGACGCTGCAATACCTGCACACCTACCGCAGCGAGGCCCCCACCCTGCAGTTCGGTGCTTTCACCTCATGGCACCGCTACAGCCGCAACGACCCGGCGCTGCTGCAGGGCCGGGATGCGGCCATCCTGGGTTACCTGCCGCCGTTCAACGATCCCACCATCGACTATCTGCTGCCGCGCAGTTTCCGCTTCTCGGGCCTGCAGATGATGTTCAACACGGGCTATGAACAGCAGTACACGCGCGCGCTGCGGCCCTACGCCAGCCTGGCCCTGACGCACCACAGCGTCAACGGCGCGGGCTACGAGCTGGGCATGGGCCTGGCCACCAGCCTGTTCGGCGCGGACCACCTCGCGCTGGGCCTGAATCTGTCCAAGTCGGGCATCAACACCGTGGGCAATACCCGCGAGCTGTTGCTGACCTACCGCCTCCACTACTGATCCGAAGACTTCAAGGAGCCTCTCCATGACACACCGCACCACTTTCGCCTCCCGCCTTCGCGTGCTCACGGGTATTGCCCTTGTCGGCCTGCTGTCTGCCTGCTCGACCATCGACCGGGGCACGGCGCCCGCGCTGGAGACGAATGCCAGCTGGGCGGTGCTGCCCTTCGAGAACCACACCGAAACGCCCATGGCCGGCAACCGCGCCGCCGCCATTGCCACGGCGCTGATCAATGCGCGTGGCGTGGGCCAGGTCAAGCGCTACACGGGCGATGCACTGCAGGAAACCCTGTTCGACGGCCGCGAAGCCAAGCGCCGCGACGACGCCCTGGCCTGGGCGCGCGGCGAAGGCGTGCGCTATGCGCTGACGGGCGCGGTGGACGAATGGCGCTACAAGGTGGGCGTGGATGGCGAGCCGGCCGTGGGCGTGACCTTGGAGATCGTGGACGTGGGCACCGGCGCCACCGTGTGGAGCGGCGCGGGCGCGCAAAGCGGCTGGAGCCGCGAGGCCCTGGCCGCCGTGGGCCAGAAGCTGATCCGCAACCTGCTGGGCACAGGCCTGGCCAACGCCCGATAAGCGCATCCAGGAAACGACTCTTCATGCCAGACCAAGCCAGCACGCCCAAGGCGGCACCGCATTCCGCTGCACCGCGCCGCGCCGGCATTGCCGCGGAATTCAGAGGCTCGCCGCTGGGCCTGCTCGTGCAGACGAGCGCCAAGCCCTGGGTGGTGGTGGGCGAGACGCTGCTGCTGCCGGTGCTGGCCGT
>NZ_JAELTK010000100.1:0-18689 GCF_016428765.1 Delftia sp. ASV31 | reverse complement strand
GTGGCCTTGATGTGGTCCTCCACGCTGAACATCTTCTTGGCCTTGGTGCGGCTCATCACGCGGCCCGCGCCGTGGCTGCAGCTCTCGAAGCTCTCCGGGTTGCCCAGGCCGCGCACGATATAGCTGCGCGCGCCCATGCTGCCCGGGATGATGCCCAGCTCGCCGCGCCGCGCGCTCACCGCGCCCTTGCGGGTGATGAACACGTCCTGGCCGAAATGGCGCTCCTGCTGCACGTAGTTGTGGTGGCAGTTCACCGCCTCCACATGTGACTCGAAGGGCTTGGCGATCACCTTGCGCACCGTGGCGATGAGGTTGGCCATCATCACCTCGCGGTTGCGCATGGCGAACTTCTGTGCCCAGGACACGCCGCGCACATAGTCGCCAAAGTAGCGGGCCCCTTCCTCGAAATAGGCCAGATCCTTGTCGGGCAGGTTGCGCTGATGGAGTTCTGCATCCTTCTTGGCCAGCTCGATGAAATGGGTGCCGATGGCATTGCCCACGCCGCGCGAGCCCGAGTGCAGCATGAACCACACGAAGCCCGCCTCGTCCAGGCAGATCTCGATGAAGTGGTTGCCGCTGCCCAGCGTTCCCAGGTGCTTGCGGTTGTTGGTGTTGGCCAGGCGCGGATGCAGCTCGCACAGCAGGTCGAACTCCTCGGCCAGCGTGGCCCAGACCTGGTCCACCGACACGGGCGGGTTCTCCCAGCTGCCGGGATCACGGCCCCGGTGGCGCGGCACCGAGCCATGCGGCACGGCCTGCTCTATCGCCGAGCGCAGCGGGCCCAGGTTGTCGGGCAGGTCCTCGGCGCGCAGCGTGGTCTTGGCGGCCATCATTCCGCAGCCGATGTCCACGCCCACGGCCGCCGGGATGATGGCCTTGATGGTCGGGATCACCGAGCCCACGGTGGCGCCTATGCCCAGGTGCACGTCGGGCATGGCCGCGACATGCCTGAAAACCACGGGCAGGCGCGCGGCGTTCTCCAGCTGCCTGCGCGCCTCGTCCTCCACGGGCACGCCCTTGGTCCACATCTTGATGGGGACGCCGTTTTCCACGTTGTGTTGCAGGTAGTTCATTGCGTTGTCCTTCAGTCTTCTTGTCTGTTCGTCTTGTTCAGGTCTTGCTGTCGCCCGGCTCATCCACGCATCAGGCGAGACAGGTCCCGCTTGCGGATGGCGCTGCCGAGGCTTTGATAGTCCCGCAGCGGAAATTCATGCTCCAGCCAGCGCTTTCGGTATTCCTCGACACCCATGCCGCAATAAATGCCGTCCAGCACGCGGTACACGCTGCGCACCACGTCCTCGCGGGCCACCTGCCCGCGGGCCAGCACTTCATAGTCATCCATGGCGGTGATGCCCCAGCTGGCCCAGTCCGCGTACTGCCGCAGCTCGTAGGAAAGGGTGTCGCGATCACCTTCCATGCTCAGGTGCACTTCGCCGGGCTCGTCCATGAACACGGCGGCAGCCCGGTGCGCGCCCTTGGCCAAGGCCAGCGCCATGGCGGCCAGATCACCCAGCGAATCGTGCAGGTAGGACACGGCACACACCAGTTCCTCCTCGGGCGTGCTGAACTTCAACGTCGCCCAGCCCGCCTTGCCCACCTCATAGCTCCATAGTTCTTCGAATGCGGCCATGGCCGTACCTCTCTTTTGTTTCTTCGTTGTCCGTTGTGTCCCGACCAGCCTGCCGGTCAACGCATCTTCACCAGCCCGTTGAGCACCTGGTCCAGCCCGCCGAACACGGAGATCTTGTCGATGCGCTCGGCCACGCGTTCCAGCGTCTCCAGCTCCTTCATGCGCAGGGCCACGGGGTTGTCCTCCATGACCTTGGCGGTGTTGAGCAGCGAGCGCGTGGCCGCCGTTTCCTCGCGGCGGCGGATCACGTTGGCCTGGGCCTGCTTTTCGGCCTGCACCACCTGGGTCAGGATGGCCTTCATCTCGCCGGGCAGCACGATGTCCTTCACGCCCACGCTCTCCACCACCATGCCGAAGGGCTGCAGCTTGGCCGCCATGTGCGCGGTCACCACGTCATCGATCACCGTCTTGTTCTCCAGCAGCTCATCGAGCGTGCGGGTGCCCACGGCGGCGCGCAGCGCGAACTGCAGTTCGCGGTACAGGTGCTCGGCGGGCTTTTGCAGCTGGGCAAAGGCGCGCAGAACGTCGGTGTGGCGATAGGTGGCGCTCAGGTTCAGGCGCAGGCTCACCTTGTCGCGGGTCATGATGTCCTGGCCCGAGACCTCGACGGCCTGCAGGCGCAGGTCCACCAGCTCCACGGCAATGCTGCGGCCGAACTTCCAGAACGCATGGCTGCCGGCCTGCAGCAGGCGGTCCACCTTGCCGTCGATGGTCAGCAGCGCGCACTGGCCTGCGGGCACCTGCACCTGCAGCACGCCGTTGAGGCCGGACACGCTGCGCTGGCGCAGCTGCGTCTGGGTCAGGCGCGCCGCCAGGGCGGCGGGCAGCTCGGCGCCGGCCTGCAGGTCGACCACCTGCACGCCCACGTCCACCAGTCCCTTCCAGTACAGGCGGCGCGTGCCGGGCGGCAGGATCTCGACCAGCACGCCGTTTTCGCTGCGCAGGCCCGCCTCGGTTTCGGACAGTTCCACGCGCAGGAATTCGGCGGCCACCACGGCGGGCTGCTGGGCCATCAGGTAGTCGGCCAGGCCGTGCGTGAAGGCGGGCTGCTCCAGGGCAAAGGTTTCCACGCGCAGCTGGTCGGTGCCGGCGAACAGCCAGTGCCGGCCGCTGTGCAGCACGCGCTCGAAATCGCCATTGCGCAGCAGCAGGGCGCGTTCGTTCTTCTTGACGGTGATGCGTTGGATCTTCAGCATTTCTTCTTCTCCTCGTTCGGCGTCTTCGCCGCAATCAATAGGGGTGCCGTTACAGCAGCGGCGGGGTTCCAGGGGGCACGGCCCGGGCCTTGCAGTGCGCCGTGGCGGCAACCCTGGAAACAGGTTGCAGCGTGGCTGGCTGCGGGCGCGGACCGTGCCGGGACCTGGCACAGCCGCCGCCGCTGACGGGTGGCGGCCTTGGGGCTGCATCGCAACCCGGTGGCCACCTCCCGCGTTCGGCGGGTGGTCTTTCGACCGTTTCAATAGCCCGGCCTTGCGGCCGGAAGAGTGGACAGGAATCGAACCTGCGACAGTCCTCTTGCGAGGGTGCTCTACCAGACTGAGCTACCAGTGGCTGGCAAGCCTGGAGTCGAACCAGGCGTCCCTTGCGGGACGGTTTCCACAACCTTGCCGTCACCCAGCGCTTGCGGCGTGCGGCATGCGGGAAATCGACAGGCCCCTGAGGGCCCGGACTTCCGGCACCGGCGGGGCGGGCCTTTGCCCCAACCCCGGCCTGTGAGCGGTCACCGCTTGCACTGGATGCCTTGGTTATTGCGAGATGCGTGCCAGCCTGGCATCAGGCGCCAGACAATTCTTCAACCCATTGATTTATTTGAATAAATCTCAAATCACACTTTTCTTGACTTCTTCTTCAATCCAGAGAAACTAGAATTTCAGCTATTCAACTAGACAGAAACATGGAAAAGAAAAAGGTCGTCATCGGCTTTCTGGGTACGCAGCTGGACTCCGGCAGGGGCGCGGGGCGCTGGGAAAAATGGCGGCCGACCCTCTCCCTCATGCAGCACGAGGATCTGGTGGTGGAGCGGCTGGAGCTGCTCTACACGCCGCCCCATCTGGCCCTGGCGCAGCTGCTGCAGGGCGACATCGCCACGGCATCGCCCGAGACCCAGGTGAACCTCGTGCCCATGGACATTGCCGATCCCTGGGACTTCGGCGAGGTCTATGCGCGGCTGTTCGACTGGACGCAGGCCTACCGCTTCGACCCCGAGCGCGAGGAGTACTGGACGCACATCACCACGGGCACGCACGTGGCACAGATCTGCCTGTTCCTGCTGGTGGAGTCGCGCCGCATTCCCGGCGTGCTGGCCCAGACCTCGCCACCCCGGCGCCAGCGCATGGGCGACCCGGGCAGCTATGCGCTGATCGACCTGGACCTGTCGCGCTACGACGTGATCGCCCAGCGCTTCGGCGCCGAGCAGAGCGAGGCCGTGCAATTTCTCAAGAGCGGCATCGCCACGCGCAATGCCGGGTTCAACGCGCTGATCGACGAGATCGAGCGCGTGGCCGTGCGCTCGCGCGCGCCCATCCTGCTCACGGGTCCCACGGGTGCGGGCAAGTCGCATCTGGCGCGGCGCATGTACGAGTTGAAGAAGGCCAGGCACCAGGTGCAGGGCGAGTTCGTGGAGGTCAATTGCGCCACGCTGCGCGGCGATGGAGCGGCTTCGGTGCTGTTCGGCCACAAGAAGGGCGCGTTCACGGGCGCTGCGGCCGACCGCGCCGGCCTGCTGCGCAGCGCGCACCAGGGCGTGCTGTTCCTGGACGAAATCGGCGAGCTGGGCCTGGACGAACAGGCCATGCTGCTCAAGGCGGTGGAGGAAAAGCGCTTCTATCCCATGGGCAGCGACCGCGAGGTCAGCAGCGACTTCCAACTGGTCGCCGGCACGCACCGCGACCTGCGCATCGACGTGGCGCAGGGGCGCTTTCGCGAGGATTTGTTCGCGCGCATCAACCTGTGGTCCTACGCGCTGCCGGGCCTGGCCGGGCGCCCGGAGGACATCGAACCCAACATGGACCACCTGCTCGCGCGCTCGGCCGACGAGACCGGCCAGATGGTGCGCTTCAACGTGGAAGCCCGCGAGCGCTATCTGCGCTTTGCGCGCTCGCCCGAGGCGCTGTGGAGCGGCAACTTCCGCGACCTGTCGGCCAGCATGACGCGCCTGGCCACGCTGGCCGACGGGGGGCGCATCTCCACGGCCCTGGTCGATGCCGAGATACAGCGCCTGAAGTGGCTGTGGCAACGAGGCGATGCCGTGCAACCGGCCGGCGCCAGCCTGCAAAGCCTGCTGTCTGCCGAAGTGCTGGAGCCGCTGGATCTGTTCGACCGCATGCAGCTCGAAGCGGTGCTGCGCGTGTGCCGGGAGTCGCCTTCGCTGTCCGATGCGGGGCGCCGCCTGTTCGACCGGTCACGCACCCAGCGCAGCGTGGTCAACGATGCCGACCGCCTGCGCAAGTACCTGCTGAAATTCGGCTTGAAGTGGGATGACGTGGCCGGCCGAACGCCATAGACACCACGATGGCGCGATGGCGCGATGGCGAGTTTGCGCGCCTGGGCTACAGCGCCTTGCGCAGCGTGGTCGGCGGGATCTTGAGCAGCTCGCGGTACTTGGCCACCGTGCGCCGCGCGCATTCGATGCCCTGCTCCTTGAGCATGTCGGCCAGCTGGTTGTCCGACAGCGGCTTCTTGGGGTCTTCGGCCGCGACGAACTGCTTGATCAGCGCGCGCACGGCCGTGCTGGAGGCATTGCCACCGGCCTCGGTGCCCAGGCCCGAGCCGAAGAAGTACTTGAGCTCGTAGGTGCCCTGCGGCGTGGCCATGTACTTGGCCGTGGTCACGCGGCTGATGGTGGATTCATGCAGGCCCAGCGCATCGGCAATGTCGCGCAGCACCAGCGGGCGCATGGCCAGCTCGCCATGCACGAAGAAGTTCTTCTGGCGCTCCACGATGGCCTGCGACACGCGCAGGATGGTGTCGAAGCGCTGCTGGATGTTCTTGATGAACCAGCGCGCCTCCTGCAGCCGCTGCTGCAGCGCTGCATGGCCTTCGCTGCCCCTGTGGCTGCGCAGCGCGCTGGCATAGATGTCGTGCACGCGCAGCTTGGGCATGACGTCGGGATTGAGCTGCACGCTGAAGTCCATGCGGCCCGCGCCGCTGCGCACGGGGCGCACGATGACGTCGGGCACGACGATCTGGCGCTGCACGTCGGCAAAGCGCCGGCCCGGGCGTGGCTCCAGCCGGGTGATCAGCACCAGCGCCTCGCGCAGCCGCTCCTCGCGCGCACCGCACAGGCTGGCGAGCTTGCGCAGGTCGCGCCGCGCCAGCAGGTCCATGGGCTGGGCGCAGATGTCCAGCGCGGTGCGCAGCACGGCCTGCCGGTCTTCGTCCTCGGCACTGCCGTTGCCTTCGCGCTCGGCATCGGCCAGCTGGTCGCGCAGTTGCAGCGTCAGGCATTCGGCCAGGTCGCGCGCGCCCACGCCCACGGGCTCCAGGCTTTGCAGCAGGCGCAGCGCCACGGTGAAGCGGTGCACCAGTTCCTCGCACTCCTCCAGATCGTCGCCCGCCAGGCCCTGTGCCAGCTCGTCGAGCGGGTCTTCCAGGTAGCCGTCGTCGTTGAGGTTCTCGATCAGAAAGCGCAGTGCGGCGCGGTCCACCTCGCCCAGGCGCAGGCTCAGGGCCTGGCGGTGCAGGTGGTCGGTCAGGCTTTCGGCGCTGCGTGCCAGTTCGGTGGCATCGGCCTCGTCTTCCTCGCCCTGCCCGCGCGTGCGGCTGGAGGGCGCATCGCTGCCCCAGTCGCGGTCATCGTTGCCCGAGTTGGTCTGGCCGTCGCCTTCCCAGCTCAGGGACTCGGCCGTGCCGGAAGTCTCCACGGCATCGCCGGAGGATGCGTCCGCCGAGGGCTCCCACTCCACCGCCGCCGAAGGCTGGTCTGCGCGGCTTTCCTGGAAGGACTCCGTGGCCTCGGCGCCGGGCGCGGCAGGCTCGCGGGTGCCGGCAGTCGCATCGTGATCGCCCTCCTCGTTCGCCAGTTCCAGGAAGGGGTTGTCGCCCAGCATCTGCTCCACTTCCTGCGCCAGCTCCAGCGTGGACAGCTGCAGCAGCTGTATCGACTGCTGCAGCTGGGGAGTGAGCGAAAGATGCTGGGAGACGCGCAGCGACAGACCGGGCTTCAAGCGGCAGCTCCTTCGCGCAGACAGTCTCGCAGACGGGCCAGGCAGGGCATGGCGCTACATCCGGAAGTGTTCGCCGAGGTAGACACGCCGCACTTCGGCGTTGTCCACGATCTCCTCGGGTGTGCCCTGGGCGAGCACGTGGCCGTCGCTGATGATGAAGGCATGGTCGCAGATGCCCAGCGTCTCGCGCACGTTGTGGTCGGTGATCAGCACGCCGATGCCGCGCGCCTTGAGAAAGCCGATGATGCGCTGGATCTCGATCACGGCGATGGGGTCGATGCCCGCAAAGGGCTCGTCCAGCAGGATGAAGCGCGGCTGAGTGGCCAGAGCACGCGCGATCTCGACGCGGCGGCGTTCGCCGCCCGACAGCGCCAGCGCAGGCGATGCGCGCAGATGGTCCACGCGCAATTCCTGCAGCAGCGCCGTCAGGCGCTCCTCGATGACGCTGCGCGCCAGCGGCCGGCCCTGCTCGTCCCTTTGCAGCTCCAGCACGGCGCGCACGTTGTCCTCGACGCTGAGCTTGCGGAAGATCGATGCCTCTTGCGGCAGGTAGGACAGGCCCAGGCGCGAGCGCTGGTGGATGGGCATGTTGCCCACGGCCTGGCCGTCGATGAAGATGTCGCCGCCGTCGCTGCGCACCAGGCCCACGATCATGTAGAACGAGGTAGTCTTGCCCGCGCCGTTGGGGCCCAGCAGGCCCACGACCTCGCCCTTTTTCACGGACAGCGACACGTCCTTGACCACCTTGCGGCTGCCGTAGGACTTGGCCAGATGGCGTGCCTGCAGGCTGCTGCCCTGGTCGGCGCGTGCAGTGGCAGCCGGGGCTGCGGCTTGCCCGCTCATCGCTTGGTACCGCCGAGGCTGTCCAGGCTGTTGCTGGGCTGCAGGGACGTGCCCGGCGTGCCCGCTGCGGGGGCGCGCGGCTGCGAGCCCGGCGTGCCTTCCTTGGGCGCCAGCACGGCGCGCACGCGACCGCCCTGGCCGGCCGTGGAGCTGGGCTGGCCACCGCTGGTCTTTTGCCCGTCAACGGTGAACACGTCGGTGAGGTTGTTGTAGACGATGATGGAGCCGGTGATCTCGTCGCTGAGCTGGCCACCGCGATAGCGGCGCAGTTCGCCGCGGCGGATGAACTTCACGAGGTCGGCCTTGCCGTCGTATTCGATGACCTCGCCCTCGCCTTCCACGAATTCCTCGGGCTGGCCCGGCACGGTATCGCGCTTTTGGCGGAAGAAGGCACGCTTGCCCGCCTCGGCCGTCACCACGCCGTACTGAAAGCCTTCAGGGTCTTGCCGCACATCGAGCTGGGCGCCGCGCAGCACGATGGTGCCCTTGGTCATCACCACGTTGCCAGTGAAGACGCTGGTCTGCTTGAGTTCGTCATGGCGCAGCGCATCAGCCTCGATGTTCATGGGCTTGGTGCTGTCGGCCTTTTCGGCCTGTGCCATACCGGCGAAAGCCGCCAGGGCGGCGGCGAGCAGGAGGGAGGAAAGTCGTTGTTTCATGGAGGGCACGCTTCTTGCATCCATTGTAGGGGGTGTCGCGCGCAACCGTTCCTGGCGTCTTTCAACGCGCACGGAAAGCGCTGACACAAAGGCACAAAAAGAGGTTTCCAAAAGCGACAGGCCCGCGCAATGGCGGGCCTGTCGCGGCTTGGCTTGGCTTGGCTGGGCCGAGGCCCGGGCCTCAGCCCTTGCGGCTGGTGGCGATCAGCTGATCGACCACGCGCAGCACATTGGTCATGTTGCCGGCCTTGGTGCCGTCGGTGTAGTAACGGCCCGCCACGCCCATGGCCGGCACGCCTTCCACGTCATAGTCCTGCTGCAGCTGGGTGGCCTTGCGAACCTGGTTGGATACCGTGAAGGAGTTGTAGACCTCCTTGAACTTGGCCACGTCCACGCCCTGCTTGCCGACCCAGGCGAAGATGTCCTCGTCCTTGGCCAGGCGGTTGCGTTCCACATGGATGGCGTGGAAGGCGCGCGCATGCATGGTGTCCAGCAGGTTCATGCCTTCGAAGGCGTAGTAGAGCTTTTGCTGGGGCACGAAAGTGGCGTTGAAAGCCACGGGCACGCGGTGCACGACCACGTCGGCCGGCGCCTGGTTCTTCCAGGCGGCAAAGGTGGGCTCGAACGCATTGCAGTGCGGGCAGCTGTACCAGAAGAACTCGACCACCTCGACCTTGCCGGCGCCGGCGCTGGTGGGTGCGGGCTTGGCCAGCTTGATGTAGTCCTTGCCCTCCTTGGGCGCTGCGGCCTGAGCCTGGGCGGCGGAAGTGCCCAGCGTCAGTGCGCTGGCAGCGGCTGCCGAGGCAGCCAGGGAAAAGTCGCGGCGATTCATCAAAACAAACTCCTCGTTCAATGCTGCAGGTTAGGAGGCAGGGGCCCGCCAAAAGTTCAGCGCTCTTGTCGCAACGCGCTTTCAGCGTGCGGCGCGCACCAGCGTGGACTCGACCCCGGCGCCATCGAGCTTTTGCTTGAGCTGCTCGGCATCGTCGCGCTTGGTGAACGGACCCACACGCACGCGGAAGATGGTGATGCCGTTTTGCTCGCGCTCGCTCACGCGCGCCTCCCAACCCAGCATGGCCAGCTTGGCGCGCTGCGCATCGGCATCGCCCTGGCTGCGGAAGGCGCCGGCCTGCACGAAGTAGTTGAAGGCGGCGTCAGCCTTTTCTGCCTTTTCCGCCTTCTCGGCGGCGGCGGAGCGCGACTTGACCAGGTCACCCAGCGGATCGGCCGAGCTCTTGCCATCGGCCTTGGTTTCGGGCTTGGCGGGCGGCTTGGCCGGGTCCACGGGCGCGGGTGGCGGAGTCACGCCTCCTGCAACGGCGGGCGGGGTGGGAGCGGTTGGCGCGGTGCTGCCGGGGAGGCTGGGCGTGACGGCGGCCGGTGGTGGCGGCGCCGGGTTCTTGCCCTGCAGCGGTGCGTTGGGGTCCCAGTTCTTGTTGCGCTGGGCCTCGGCCGCGTCCTGGTCGGCCGTCTTGCCGCCCTTGGAGAGAAAGGGCACGGGCACCTTGGTCACATAGACGGCGACGGCCAGGGCTGCTGCCAGCCCGACGATCATGCCGATGATGAGACCGATGACGGTGCCCCCACGTTGCTGTGTCTTCATAGATCGCTTGTCGCTCGAAGTTACATGCGTTGCGGGGCCGAGACGCCCAGCACTGCCAGGCCATTGTGCAATACCTGGCGCGTGGCCGAGATCAGCGCCAGGCGGGCGAGCTTGACCTTTTCGTCGTCCACCAGGATGCGTTCCGCGTCGTAGTAGCTGTGGTACAGCGAAGCCAGTTCGCGCAGGTAGAACGTCACGTCGTGCGGCGCATTGCCTTCTGCGGCCGAGGTCAGCATGGCCGGGTACTTGGCCAGCTGCAGCATCAGCGCCTGGGCCTGCGGGCCTTCCAGCGCCGACAGGTCCACGTCCTTGAGCGTGGCCGCGTCACCCCCCCAGGCGGCCAGTACCGAGCAGATGCGCGCATGGGCGTACTGGACGTAGTACACGGGGTTGTCGTTGTTCTGGGCCACGGCCAGGTCCACGTCGAAGGTGTACTCGGTGTCGGGCTTGCGGGACAGCAGGAAGAAACGCACCGCGTCCTTGCTGGTCCACTCGATCAGGTCGCGCAGCGTGACGTAGGAGCCGGCGCGCTTGCTGATCTTGACTTCCTCACCCCCGCGCACCACGCGCACCATGGTGTGCAGCACATAGTCGGGATAGCCGGCAGGGATGCCCACGTCGGCGGCCTGCAGGCCGGCGCGCACGCGCGCGATGGTGCCGTGGTGGTCCGTGCCCTGGATGTTGACGACCTTGGAGTAGCCGCGCTTGAATTTCTGGATGTGGTAGGCGACATCGGGCACGAAGTACGTGTAGTTGCCGTCCTGCTTGCGCATCACGCGGTCCTTGTCGTCACCGTAGTCGGTGGACTTGAGCCAGAGCGCGCCGTCGAGTTCGTAGGTATGTCCGCCCGCGATCAGGCGCTGCACCGCGTCCTCGACATAGCCATTGGTGTAGAGGCTGGATTCGAGGTAGTACTCGTCAAAGTGCAGGTTGAAGGCCTGCAGGTCCTTGTCCTGCTCGTTGCGCAGATAGGCGACGGCGAACTGGCGGATGTTGTCGTAGTCCTCGACATCGCCGTTGGCCGTGAATTCGCGGTCATCGGCCTTGACGGTCTTGCGGGCCAGGAAGTCGTCGGCGATGTCCTGGATGTAGGAGCCGTTGTAGAAGGCCTTGCTTGCCGGATTCTCGGGATCGATGGGCCAGCATTCGTCACCGGGCTTGAAGCCCTTGGCACGCAGCTGCGTGCTCTTGGTCAGCGTGTCGATCTGCACGCCCGCGTCGTTGTAGTAGAACTCGCGGTGCACGCCCCAGCCCTGGGTGGCATAGAGGTTGCAGATGGCATCGCCCAGCGCGGCCTGGCGGCCATGGCCCACGTGCAGCGGGCCGGTGGGGTTGGCGGAGACGAACTCGACCAGCATCTTTGCGCCACGGTCGGCCAGCCAGCCGAACTTCTCGGCCTGCTCCAGCACTTCGCGGATGATTTGCTGCTTGGCGGCGGGCTTGAGGCGGATGTTCAGAAAGCCGGGGCCGGCGATCTCGATGGCATCGACCCAACGCTGGAAGGACGGCGTGGCCTCCAGTGCGGCCTTGAGCTGCTCGCCCAGCGAACGCGGGTTGAGCTTGAGCGGCTTGGCCAGCTGCATGGCGGCCGTGCAGGCGAAATCGCCATGGGCAGCCACCTTGGGGGATTCAAAAGCGGCACGGGCACCGGCGCCGGGCGACAAAGTTTCAAGCTCGCCGGCCAGAGCCGCGAGCAGTTCCTGTTTGACGGAGAGCATCGGCGGATTCTACGTGGCAGGCCCACCCCATGCCGCCGGACAGGAAAACGGAGCCTACATGCCCCGCGCCCAGAACACCGCGACGACGGCGATCACGGGCACCACATGGGCCTGCCACATCACCCAGCGGCGCGTGCTGGCGACCTCGGCCGGCTGGGGCAGGCCCTGGCCGGCATCCAGCGCGCGGCGCCAGCGCCGGAAGGCCAGAGTGGGCTTGATCGACAGCAGCGCGCCGACGACAAACAAAGTCATCTTCAGATGAAACAGTGGCTGCGAGACGTACCAGGACATGCCCTTGACGCCCCACACCAGACGGGCGATGCCGGTGAGCACCAGGAAGACCACGGCAAGGCCATAGATCATGTCCAGCCGCGCCAGGCGCTGCACCACGGCGGCGTTCATCCACTCGCTGCGGCACAGCGCCGCCTGGCTGGACAGGAACACCACGAAGGTGAGGATGGCCAGCAGGTGGAGGCTGGCCAGGATGGCTTCTATCGTCATGGGGAATCCGTATAGAAATTGGGCCTCTTGGGCCAAGCGTCCATTACGCCAGAAACGGGGACTGCCATCGTGATGTCCGAGGCAATCGGTAGACCACTGCGGTCCGGTCAGCGCCCCAGTTCCGCGCGCACCCAGTCGTCCAGCAGCGTCTTTTCGTAGCGCAGCGGATCGTTGGGATAGAGGTCCGGGCGCATCATGAAGCTGGCGTCGCGCAGCTGGCGGCTGCCTTCTCGCAGCAGCTTTCCATCGGCTCCCAGCAGCTTGAAGCGCAGGTCGATGCGCGGTGGGTAGATGTCGCGCACGATGCGCACATCGGCAGCCTGGGGCCCGCGCCAGGGCTCGAAGCCGCCTGCGCGCTGCACATCGGTGAGGTGAACTTTAAGCCGCTGGCCCTGGGGCAGCCTGGGCGCGGCACGCTCGGCCAGGAACTGGGCCAGGGCATCGACCCAGGCGCGGCGCGCCTTCTCGGACTCCTGGGGTCCGTTGCGCCCGGCGTCGAACCGCGAGGGATCGTCAAAGGTCACGCTCACGATGCCGGCAGGCACCGCGCCCTGCCGCATCCCGTCCGGCCGGCCCTGCCCCGACCCCTGGACGGCGCAGCCCGCCACCATGCCCAGGCAGGCGGCTCCCAGCGCCATGCGCATCCAGCGCCGCCGTCCTGGGGCCCCGCCCTGCGTTGCGGATACCGCTTTCGTCGCTATCGACACTGCCATGCTCATTCCTCCTTGCTGGGCGGCCCGCTCAGGCCGCGTGGGTACGCCGCCAGAAATCCGGCTGCTCGTAGTGGTGCTTGAGATAGTCGATCCACAGCCGCACACGCAGCGGCATGTGCTTGCGCTGGGGAAAGACGACAAAAATGCCATTGGGCGGCGCCGCGAATGTTTCGAGCACGGCCACCAGGCGGCCCGAGGTGATCTCGGCCTCGACCTCCCAGGTGCTGCGCCAGGCGATGCCCCAGCCGCCCAGGCACCAGTCGTGCAGTACCTGGCCGTCGGAGCAGTCCAGCGGGCCGCCCGGCTTGAAGTGCACGACCTCGCTGGTGCCGCTGTCGGGATGGGGGATGCGAAAGGCCCAGCCACGCGTCTGCGAGGCGTCGCTGGACAGCGTCAGGCAGTCGTGCTGGGTCAGCTCGCTGGGGTGGCGTGGCGTGCCCCGGCGCTCCAGATAGGCAGGCGTGGCCACGCACTGGCGCCGGTTGTCGGCAATGCGCACGCTGACCAGGGCCGAGTCGGGCAGATCGCCCACGCGCACCGCGCAGTCAAAGCCTTCGCCGGCCAGATCGACCACGCGGTCGCTGAGGTTCAGGGAAATCGTCACATCCGGGTGCAGATCCCGAAAGAGCGGCACCAGGGGCGCCACGTGCCGCCTGCCAAAGCCCGCCGGCGCCGTGATGCGCAGGTGGCCCGTGGCCTTGACCCCGCCCGCGCTGACACTGGCCTCGGCGTTGGACACATCGGACAGCAGGCGCTGGCAATCCTCGAGAAAGGCGCTGCCCTCATGCGTGAGGGAGATGCGCCGCGTGGTGCGCACCATGAGCTTGACGCCCAGGTGCTCTTCCAGGGCATCGAGGCGCCGCCCCATGATGGCCGGCGCCACGCCTTCCGCCTTGGCCGCCGCCGTGAGGCTGCCGCGCGTTGCCACCGATACGAATGACTCGAATGCCTTGAGCTTGTCCATGACCGCTGTCCGTTTCTTTTCCGTGTTCTTGTGGGGCATGCGACCGCACACCCGTCTCCTGTGACTCGCCTTTTTGCATAGTGGGCACTGGCTGTCCTCCATGTGCACCATGCATAGGGCTGTGCGCCAAAGCCGGCCGGTTTTGGCGCGCGCATAACCTTCCCACATTTTTGCGTAAAAGTCACGAGTTTTAAGATTTATGGTCTATTTATGTACGCAAATAAATCTAATAAAGTATTCCTTATAGTCAGGCCCGAAAAGGGTCTGCCAAGCCTTTCCATCCATCCAACCCGGGGTTCCCACCATGACCGATCGCACCCAAGCCCACAGCCTGCAGGTCGCTACAGAGCTGCACCGTTTCATCAATGAACAAGTGCTCCCGGGCACCGGTGTCGCTCCCGAGGCGTTCTGGAAAGGCTTCGACGCGATCGTCAACGATCTGGCTCCTCGCAATGCCGCCCTGCTGGCCGAGCGTGACCGCCTGCAGACCGAGCTGGACACCTGGCACAAGGCCCATCCTGGCCCCATCACCGACATGGCCGGCTACCAGCAGTTCCTGACGCAGATCGGCTATCTGGTCGAGCAGCCCAAGGATGCCAAGGCCACCACCACCAATGTGGATGCGGAACTGGCCATCCAGGCCGGCCCCCAGCTGGTCGTGCCCATTCTCAACGCCCGCTATGCGCTGAACGCCGCCAACGCGCGCTGGGGTTCGCTGTATGACGCGCTGTACGGCACGGACGCCATCGGCGAAGACGGTGGCGCGGAAAAGGGCAAGGGCTACAACCCCGTGCGCGGCGCCAAGGTGATCGCCTTCGCACGTGATTTCCTGGACCAGGCCGCCCCGCTGGCCTCGGGCTCGCACAAGGATGCCGCCGGCTATCGCGTGGAAGCTGGCCAACTGGTCGTCGCACTCAAGAGCGGCGGCACCACGGGCCTGAAGAACACCGCCCAGTTCGTCGGCTACCAGGGCGATGCCGCGGCGCCCTCTTCCGTGCTGCTGCTCAACAACGGCCTGCACATCGACATCCGCATCGACAAGACCACGGCCATCGGCCAGACCGATGCCGCCGGCGTGGCCGACGTGGTGGTCGAAGCCGCCCTGTCCACCATCCTGGACCTGGAAGACTCCGTGGCCGCCGTGGATGCCGAAGACAAGGTGGTCGGCTATGCCAACTGGCTGGGCATCCTCAAGGGCACGCTGACCGAAACCTTCGACAAGGGCGGCAAGAGCATGACGCGCGGACTGAACGCCGACCGCGAGTACACGGGCGCCGATGGCAAGCCCGTCAAGCTGCATGGCCGTTCGCTGATGTTCGTGCGCAATGTCGGCCACCTGATGACCAACCCGGCCATCCTCTGGGGCAACGGCAAGGAAATCCCCGAGGGCATCCTGGACGCCATGGTCACCACGGCCATCGCCGTCCACGACATCAAGGGTCTGGGCGCCAACGGCATCCGCAACTCGCGCACGGGAAGCGTCTACATCGTCAAGCCCAAGATGCACGGCCCCGCGGAAGCTGCCTTCGCCAGCGAGCTGTTCGGCCGCGTGGAAAAGGTCCTGGGCCTGCCCGAGAACACCGTCAAGCTGGGCATCATGGACGAGGAGCGCCGCACCAGCGTCAACCTCAAGGCCTGCATCGCCGCCGCCGCATCGCGCGTGGCCTTCATCAACACCGGCTTCCTGGACCGCACGGGCGACGAAATGCACACCGCCATGTATGCCGGCCCCATGGTCCGCAAGGCCGACATGAAGGGCAGTGCCTGGCTGGCCGCCTATGAGCGCAGCAACGTGCTCGTGGGCCTGGGCCTGGGCCTGCGCGGCAAGGCGCAGATCGGCAAGGGCATGTGGGCCATGCCCGACCTGATGAAGGCCATGCTGGAGCAAAAGATCGGCCACCCCAAGGCCGGCGCCAATACCGCCTGGGTGCCCTCGCCCACGGCCGCCACGCTGCACGCCCTGCACTACCACCAGGTCAACGTGGCCGAAGTGCAAAAGCAGCTGGAGCAGACCAATGCCGACGCCGAGCGCGCCACCATCCTGGCCGACCTGCTGCAGGTGCCCGTGGTCAAGGAAGACAAGTGGAGCGCGGCTGAAAAGCAGCAGGAGCTGGACAACAACGTCCAGGGCATCCTCGGCTATGTGGTGCGCTGGGTGGACCAGGGCGTGGGCTGCTCCAAGGTGCCCGACATCCACAACGTGGGCCTGATGGAAGACCGCGCCACCCTGCGCATCTCCAGCCAGCACATCGCCAACTGGCTGCAGCACGGCATCGTGACCGAGGCCCAGGTGCGCGAGACCTTCGAGCGCATGGCCGCCGTGGTCGATCAGCAGAACGCGGGCGATGCACTGTACAAGCCCATGGCCGGCCACTTCGACACCTCGATGGCCTACCAGGCCGCCTGTGACCTGGTCTTCAAGGGCAAGGAGCAACCCAGTGGCTACACCGAGCCCCTGCTGCATGCCTGGCGCCTGAAGGTCAAGGCAGCCGCCTGACACCTGGCGGCGCCCAAGGCTGCAAAAGCACCCAGGCTTGCCTGAGGTGCTTTTTTCATGGGCCTACACTCGGAACCACGATGAGCGCCCCTCCCCCCGATGCCAGCCTGTGTCCGCTGTGCGGCCGCAGCAATCAATGCGCCATTCTTGCGGGCGTTGATCCGCTGAACTGCTGGTGCATGGACACCCCGGTGGCACCCGATGCACTGGCCCGCATTCCGGAGCCCATGCGCAACAAGGCCTGCCTGTGCCCCGCCTGCGCGCTTGGCACCGACAAGCCTCGACCACCCGCGTCGGCCGATATGATGTCGCCGACCCACCCCCCTAGAACTTGATCCCTGAGGAGATTGACATGCCCACATACCACGTCGAAATGATGGAAGGCCGCACCGTCGAACAAAAGCGCAAGCTGGTCGAAGAGATCACGCGCGTCTCGGTTGAAGTCCTCGGTGGCTCGCCCGAATCGGTGGACATCCTGATCACCGACATCAAGCGCGAAAACTGGGCCACAGGCGGCAAGCTCTGGTCCGAACGCAGCTGAGGATCTTTCGCTCGATGCATGCAAAAGGCAGCTTTGGCTGCCTTTTTTCATGAAAACTGGTCTTTAATCCCGTATTTCCATGAGTGCCTGCAGTGCACTCCCAGCCACCGTCCAGGGCACAGGCATGGAGGCATCTGGCTTCCAGTGCCTGGCAACGCCATCCATGGACACCTGGGTCAGGGCCACCTGGGTGGCACCCGCGGCATGGGCCTGAACAGCCGCATCGGCCATGCACGCCACATAGCCGGCGACATCACCACTGCGAAAAAGAGCCCAGGCCCCTTCAACACACTGCAGCTGCATGCGTTGATCTGCGTTGCCTTGCTGCAGTTCTCCCATGAACAGATTGCGCGTGGCTTCGTACGTCGTGGGAGCGGCGCACAGCAGTGCAATGCGCGATTCGGGGTCACTTTGCAAGGCAGCGGCCACCTTGCGCGCCAGCATGCCATCGGCACGCCAGACCTTGCCACTGCGGCAATCCGCCACGGCCGGGCCCAGGGTCGAGCAGGTCAGCAGCACGGCATCGATATCGGCATGGTCTGCCAGCGCATCGAGCTGCCCTGCCGCTTTCTGCCGAAGCGACGCATTCATGCCACCTGCAGCCTCCGCCTCCAATAGCAGTTCCTCATGCACCTGATGAACGATTGAGTGGGCCGGCCAGCCCAGTTCGGCAGCAGCCTGCTCGAAGATCACGGCGTTGCTGTGCGCCGTATGCAGACAGAGGATGGGCATGGGTGTGTTCCGTTTTTTTGCCGTTGCCCCGCATTGTGCTTGCAGCTGCCGCGCCAGGCGTTAGGCTATGGCTTGAACTACGCAAACAACGATACCGCCATGTGCCAGCTGCTTGGAATGAACTGCAACACGCCCACCGACGTGCGCTTCAGCTTTTCGGGGTTCACCCAGCGGGCGGGCAATACCGGCGACCATACGGACGGCTGGGGCATCGCCTTCTTCGAGGACAAGGGCCTGCGCCACTTCGTCGGCTACGAGCGCGCCATCGACTCGCCCATCGCCAAGCTGATACGCGAGTACCCGATCAAGAGCCGCAACGTCATCGCCCACATCCGCAAGGCCACGCAGGGCGCGGTAAGCCTGCAGAACTGCCACCCCTTCGTGCGTGAACTGTGGGGCCGCAACTGGGTCTTTGCCCACAACGGGGATCTCAAGGGCTTCGCTCCCAAACTGCATGCCCACTTCCATCCGGTAGGCAACACCGACAGCGAGCAGGCCTTCTGCTGGATTCTTCAGGAGCTATGGAAGTCCCATGCCGGCCTGCCCAGCGTGCAGGAACTCACGCACACGCTGCGCGAACTGGCCAAGCGCATCTCGCCGCACGGCACCTTCAACTTCCTGCTGTCCAACGGCGAAGCGCTGTGGGCCCATGCCACCACACACCTGTGCTACATCGAACGTCGCCACCCCTTTGCCCAGGCCCATCTGTCGGATGAGGACCTTACCGTGGACTTCGCCCGGGAGACCACACCACAGGACCGTGTGGCCATCATCGTCACAGCGCCGTTGACCAAGAATGAGACCTGGACCTCGATCCAGTCGGGCGAACTCAAGGTCTTTGTACAGGGCGAATGCCTGCCGCTTTGAACGATTGCGCATTCAGGATGAAAAAAGAGAGCGCGTCAGCGCTCTCTTTTTTTGGGATGTCCGTTTTGGATATTCGTTTGGCCGTCCGTTTTGGCTGTTCTGCCTGTTTCTCCATTTCCCCAGCCCAATGCAAAAAACCCCGTAGCTTTGGGCTACGGGGTTTCTTGGGCTGTAAGAGCCTGACGATGACCTACTTTCACACGGGAACCCGCACTATCATCGGCGCAAAGTCGTTTCACTGTCCTGTTCGGGATGG